>CAYYHT010000173.1:0-11714 GCA_964471355.1 uncultured Enterobacteriaceae bacterium | reverse complement strand
AGGCATCCCAGCACCGCTCGCTATGTGGCGACGCGCATGGCCTCGCACTTCGTAGCCGACCGGCCCGACCCTCGGTCTGTGGCTGCTCTGGAGAAGACCTTCTTGGACACCGACGGGGACCTCGAGGCCATGGCCCGCACCCTGGTCGGCTTGCGTGCTGTCTGGGACACGCCGCTTAGCAAGCTGAAGACCCCACGCGAGCTGGTGATCAGTGCAGCCCGCGCGCTTGAGTTTGATGGGGAGGGAGCCGTGTTGTTGGCTTCGGAACGTCAGCTTGGCCAGATGCCATTCAATGCGCCGAGCCCACAAGGGTGGTCCGAGAGTGCCGCCGACTGGTCGGGTCCGCAGTCGGTGCTGGACCGAGTGGAGTGGGTGGAGCAGGTCTCGGCCGTCGCCGATGTGCCCGATGCCCTGGCCTTTGCCGACGCGACCAGCGGCCCCCTGCTGGGTCGCAACACCCGCAAGATGATCGCCAGAGCCGCCCCAGAGCGCGGCACGGCGCTGTTCCTCGCCAGTCCTGAATTCCAGCGGAGGTAAGCCATGAGCACCCGACGAAACTTCTTGGCGGGCCTCGGAGCCGCCCTGTCCGCCTCGGCACTGCTTCCCCGGTTTGCGTTTGCAGACCTGCCCACAGACCGACGGCTGGTCATCGTGTTGCTTCGCGGCGGGGTCGATGGCCTGGCGATGGTGCCCCCGCATGGTGACGCTCAGTACCAGAGCGCTCGCGGAAACCTGGCGCTGCCCGGACCTAGCTCGACCGAAGGGGTCGCTGACCTGGACGGATTCTTCGGTCTGCATCCGGCGCTGGAGGGGTTGATGCCTCACTGGGACGCCGGTCAGCTCGCGGCGGTGCACGCGGTGGCACTGCCGTACCGCAAACGCTCGCACTTCGACGCCCAGAACATGCTCGAGAACGGCACCGACAGGCCCTATGGAGCCCACGACGGCTGGCTCAATCGCGCCGTGGGCAAGCTGGGCGGCCGCGGGCTGGCCCTGGGCAAAGATGTGCCTCTGCTGCTGCAAGGCGATGCTCCGGTGCTGGCCATCGACCCGACCGACCGGGCCACCGACGGTGCGGGCTACCTCGATGACGTGGGGGCGCTGTACGCCAACGATCCGCTGTTGGGCAGGGCCCTGGAGGAGGGCATCGCATCTCGCGCCATGCTCGAGCAGCACGTGCAGATGTCCGAATCGCGCGGTCGAGGACGTCGTCGGCAGGCCCTGGGGGCCGCATTGTCGGCGACCGGCAAGCTCATGGCTGTCGATGATGGGCCGCGAGTGGGCGTCATCCATGCGGGAGGCTGGGACACCCATGCCCAGCAGGGCCGCACCACCGGTTCGCTCGCGGGCAAGCTAGGACAGCTCGCGGCGGGCCTCGACAAGCTGGCGGTGGCGCTTGAGCCGGTCTGGGACCAGACGGCGATTGTCGTGGTGACCGAGTTCGGACGCACGGTGCGCGCCAATGGCACGGGCGGCACGGACCACGGAACTGCGGGTGCAGCGCTCATGCTGGGTGGAGCGGTTCGGGGAGGTCGCGTCCATGCCGATTGGCCGGGCCTGTCTCGCGGTGACCTATTCGAGGGACGGGACCTGGCCCCGACGACGGACCTGCGTGCCCTGTTCAAGGCGGCGCTGCGCGACCATCTGCGGCTTCCCGAGGGGCTGATCGAGGACGAGATCTTCCCAGACAGCCGTCTGGTGCGGCCATTGGCGAGCCTGTTCGCCTAGTGGGTTGAGTCCGAAGTCGGCGAACGAATCGTGGCAAGGAGCGGCGAGCTTCGTCTCGCCGGCTCCCCGGGCCGCGCGGATCGAGGGCGAGACGAAGCTCGCCCCTCCTTGCTGCTAAGAGCCGGGAACCGAGGCCGGTTTGGGCTGACTAAGCCACCGCCCCGGAGGTTCCTTGTCCCCACTCCTGCTGCTTGCGGTGATGTCTGCGCCTGCCAACACCGGCGATCCCGTCGAGTCCCCCTCGGCAGTCGAACAGCCGGTCGAGAAGCCTCCGCGGTGGACGCGGCAGATCACAGACCCGGACGAGGCGTCGATCGATGCTCGAATGAACGCCATGCGCGCGACGGTCGTGAACTTTCCCGATGAGATTGGCTACTCGACAGGACCCGAGCCCGCTGCCGACCCGGGCAAGTGGGACATCCCGCGGGACATGGACGAGTTCCTGCCACTGCTCGACGGCGATGCACCGGACTTCGAGCCCACAACGGCAGCGATCGCCGTCCACGAACAGATCGATTCGTACGGGGGCGGGCGCTGGGCCAAGGAACGGTGGCGCAGCAACTACCGGGTGTCCGAGCATGGCGAGCAGATGCACGTGCTGTTCTGGACCCGAGACCTGAACAACGAGCGCGGCACCATGGACGACCGGCGGGACTGGCTGGTCACGCTCGATCGCGGCCGCGTGACCTCGGCCTATGTGCTGACTGAGGACGGCGGCTGGGGCCACAGGCGGGTCGAGGAGCTCTATAGCTTCGTCTACGGCGAATCTGGACAGCTCGATGGCTTCGACTTGGTGATCAGTGTCTATGAAGACCGGCCACATGATCCGCCCACCCACACCGTCTACGCGTCGAACTGGACTGGATCCTGAGGGAACTGACCATCGCGTTTGCTGACTAAGCAGAGAGTCCGGAGGTCCCATGCTGTTGTTGCTCGCCGCCCTGCTCACCGCACACGCCGATGAGGGTGGACTTGGCCATACGTTGCCAGCCGAAGCCGTTCAGCAGCAGGCCACCCCGGCCCCACCGCCCGCCTCGGACGCGTCCTTTAGTGAGCGCAAGTGGGACGGGCAGGAGACCGAGGCGGACAAGCCGGCGGTCGAGCGCCGCATGGACCAGATGCGCAAGCAAGTGGCGGGCCTGTCCAAGGGCACCGCATACCGCGCAGGGCCAGAACAGAGGGCAACGGCAGAGTTCGATTTCCCGTGGCAGATGATGGACATCGCGCCGCTTCTCGATGCGGGCCAGCCGACCTTCAAGCCCGCCAGAAAACAGCTCGCAAGCCACGTGCAGAAGCACAAATACGGCGACGGGGAGTGGGCGTTTCAGTCCTGGCGCAGCAACTACCAGGTGACCGAGCAGGGCAGCGCAACCCAGGTTCAGTTCTGGACCCGAGAGCTGGTGCACGAGCGGGGCGTGAGCGACCGTCGAACCGACTGGCTCGTCACCATGAACGGCGGCCGGGTGACCGAGGCCTACATGCGCACCGACCGCACGGACTGGGGCAACGAGACCTTCGAGCGCATCTACAGCTTTCAATACGACCAGTCGGGCCAGCTGAACGGCTGGAGCGAGCTCATGCGGGTGTCCGATCTGAGCCCGAAGCATCCGACCAAGCGCATCGAGGCCATGGTCTACTCCGGGGTGTGACTCCCCGTTCGCTGGCTCCAGTGCTGCTTGTGTGTCTGCTGCGTCCCGCGACGGCAGACGAGCGCTTTGACTTCGGCTTCAGCGAGGGCCTGCACCCCATTGAGCTTGGCGAGGGCGGTCACAAGGCCGCAGACCCGGCACGGTGCGGCACCTGCCATGCTCAGCAGTACACGGACTGGCACCAGAGCCGGCACCGCGTGGCCCACAGCAATGCCATCTACCAAGCTGGGTTGATCGCCGAGCCCCAGCCGTTCTGCGTCCATTGCCATTCTCCCGATGCCGACCAGTCCGCCGAGGTCCTGCAGAACCTCGACTGGTACCGCGCTCAGGACCCTCGCGAGAGCGCTCGTGGCGCGACTTCAGACGCCAAGAAGCCAGAGACCAGCGCCGATCATGGCATTCACTGTGCGGTCTGCCATTTCCGCGATGGGCAGGTGCTGGCGCCCGAGGTGAATGGCCGGGCTCCCCATGCCTCCACAGCCGTTCGAGAGATGTTGTCTGGGGACTTCTGTGCGGGCTGCCATCAATTTCGCATGCCGGCCTTCCACAACGGGGCGCTGTCTCTGACCGACGTCGAGATGCAGAGCACGTGGTCCGAGTGGACCGCGTGGGGTGGCAAGGAGAGCTGTCAGGACTGCCACATGCCCGACGGACGCCATCTGTTTCGCGGGGCCCACGACCGGCAATGGCTCAAGCAGAGCGTGCTGGTCAAGGCCAAGCTGGCTCGTGAGACCGCCACATTCCGCATGCGTTCACTCGGCGTGGGTCACCATTTTCCAAGCGGTGACTTGTTTCGCAACCTCACCCTCGAGCTCAAGACCGGTGATGACTGGGCGGTGATCGATCGCATTGGCCGCGAGTTCACGCTGGTGATGGACGAGCAGACCACCGAGGTCAGCAAGGAACTGTCCAGGGATACAGCCCTGCGGCCGGGTGAGTGGCGTGAGGTGAGCACGCCGGCTGTGGCGGGGCAGCAGTGGCGACTTCGCTACCACTACGGCTCCGAAAATGACGAGCATCGGGGCCTGCTAGACCCCGAAGAGATCGTCCTTACGCTGCTTGAAGGGAGTCTGTGAGCCAGATGCGGATGAACCCGTCCTGGTCGTGATCGCCGCCCTTGCGTGCCGAGGTCCAGCGCTTCTCGCCGCTGCTGCGGCCCCATTCGGGGGCCTCTGACCAGTCCTCTTCGATCACCTGTTTGGTGTCGAGACTCGTCTTTGGAATGACTGCGTGAATGGGCATATCCCCTCCTTAGTTCAACCCTTGGACCCTCAACCTACGGGCCTTACTCGTCAACGGATGTCACTTTCGGGAAGCGTCCGCTTAGACTGCCCGGCCAGGGAGGACTTGATGACCTACCGCGTGACCCTCATTGAGGGGGACGGCATTGGCCCAGAAGTGACGGGTGCAGCCATCGCTGTGCTGGAGGCTGCAGGTGCGCCTGTGGAGTGGGAGAAGGTTCCCGCGGGCATGGCTGCTTTTGAAGAGTTTGGCCACCCCCTTCCCGATGCGGTGCTCGAGAGCCTGCGTCGCAACCGGGTGGGCCTAAAGGGTCCGCTCGGCACCCCCAAGGGCAAGGGGTTTCGGTCGGCCAATGTGCAGCTTCGACAGGGCATGCAGCTGTACACCGGATGGCGACCGGTCCTGAGTCTGCCCGGAGTGCGCTCGAAGTACAGCAACGTCGATGTGGTGGTGCTGCGCGAGAATACGCAGGGCCTGTACGCCGGCATCGAGCACGAGGTGACCCCGGGCACCATCGTCAGCCTCAAGGTCAGCTCCCGCGAGGCGGGAGAACGCATCGCGAGGTGGGCCTTTGAGCACGCTCGCAACGTGGGTCGACGCAAGATCACCGTCGTGCACAAGAAGAGCGTTCTGCCGATGTCTGACGGCGCCTTTGTCGACGCCTTCTTTCGGGTCGGCAAGGACTACCCGTTCGTTCAACAAGAAGAGATGGCGCTCGACGACGTTTGTGTGGGCCTGACCATGGACCCCGACAACTTCGACACGCTGCTGCTGCAGAACCTGTATGGCGACATCCTCTCGGACCTGTGTGCTGGCCTGGTGGGCGGTCTGGGGGTCGTGCCGGGAGCCAACGTCGGCGACAGCTGTGCGGTGTTCGAGGCAGTGCACGGCACGGCGCCGGATATCGAGGGCAAGGGCATTGCGAACCCGCTCGCTGTGCTGCTCTCTGGTGTTCTGATGATGGAATATATGGGCGAGAACAAGATCGCCGCGCGCGTGCGCGAGGCCATCTGGACCGTGATGGAAGAGGGCAAGACAATCACCGGCGACCTCGGGGGCAGTGCCAACACCGCCGAGTTCACCCACGCGCTGATCGAAGCGCTTCCGGAGCGAGCATGAGCCACGAAATTACGGTCGTGCCTGGCGACGACACCGGACCCGAGATCACCCAAGCGGTCCGCGGTGTGCTGGACGGGCTAGGGCTCGATCTGCAGTGGGACGTCCAGGACGCCAGTGACAACGGCAGTCATGCCTCCCTCATCGAGTCGGCAAAGCGCACCAAGACTGTGCTGATGGCGTTTCAGCGCGGGCGCCGGGACGAAGGCGTGCTGCCTCCCATCGTGACCCTTCGAAAGGCGCTCGATGTGTTCGCCAACGTCCGTCCCCTGCACAACCTGCCGGGCGTGCCCTCACGGCACGAGAACGTCGACCTGGTGGTGGTCCGCGAGACCGCCGAGGGCGTCTATGCCAACCTGGAACACGAGAGCATTCCCGGGGTCTTCGAGAGCTTCAAGGTCACGACCCAGGCCCACTGTGAGCGCATCGCGCGCTTCGCCTTTGAGTACGCCCGCCGAAATGGCCGCAAGCGTGTGACGGTGGTGCACAAAGCCAACATCATGAAGAAGTCCGATGGCATGTTCCTGCGAACCGGGCTGGCGATGGCCGAGCAATTCCCCGACATCGCAGTCGATGAGTGCATCGTCGACGCGCTGTGCATGAAGCTGGTGGTCGATCCGAGCCGCTTTGATGTGCTGCTGTGCGGCAACCTGTTCGGCGACATCGTCGCAGACATCGCGGCAGGCCTTGCTGGCGGCCCCGCGAACTGCCCGTCCATCAACTACGCACCCGGTGGCATCGGGCTGTTTGCGTCGCCCCACGGAGACGGACCTGACGCTGTCGGTACCGGCCGAGCCAACCCGATGTCCCTGTTGCTGCCTGCCGTCTCGATGCTGCGCCACCTCAATGAAGACGCAGCAGCCGACCGCCTGATGTCGGCCATCACGGCCACGATCTCAGAGGGTGTCTTGCCCATTGCCTTGGGAGGCGAAGCAAGCTGCGACGCGTTCGCGGGTGCGGTAGCGGGGCGGATTTAGCAGCGCATGAGTCTGGCAATCCCTTCACTCTTGATGTGGGGCCTGGCGGCCTCGGCGCAGACGGTGACCTTCGAGAAAGGGCCGCTAAAAAAGAAGCAACGCGTCGAGTACTCGTCGGTCATGCAGATGACCGTGGCGTTGAGTGTCGACCTCGGCGAGCAATCGATGGACGTGAACATGACCGTCGAGGAGGTCGAGCGCTCGACCTACCGAGTGCTTGCTGCGGACTCCGACGGCCCGCTCAAGATCGAAGTCGTGTTTCATGAGGCTGTGAGCCGCGAATCGGGCTTGGGTGAGCCGAAGGTGGTGGAGTCTCCGATTGTGGGTCGCACGCTCGTCATCGAGCACACAGACCACCGTTTGGTCGTCTATGAAGGCAAGCGCGAGACGCTCGAGCCGCTGGCCATCACTTCGGGCGCCGAGGCGTGGTCCACGTTTGAAGATCTGGGCTCGTTTGTTGGCGAGCTCGATTCCGAGTCGATCGACGTGGGTCATCGCATCGACATGACCGCTGCGGGCAACCTGATGCGCGTGTCGGGTTCAGAGGACTTTGAGGTGACCGAGGGCTCCATCACGCTGACGGGACTGCGGCAGCACAAGAAGCGCGAGTGGGGGACCTTCGTGCTGCAGATGGCCGGCAAGAGCACCCAAGACGCCGACATCGACATGACGCTGGACGTGAACGGAACTGCACTGGTCGATACGCGCATCGGGCTGATGACGCAGATGATGCTGGCCGGACCGGTCACGCTGCACAGCACGATGGAAGAAAATGGCGTGGCGATCGAGCTCGATGGCCGTGGTCAGGTCACCTATGAGCAGACCGCCGAGCTTCGCTGACGCCTGTGGGCTGAGTCCGGAGTCGGCACGGCCGAGCGGATCGAGGGCGAGACGAAGCTCGCCCCTCCTTGTCGCCTTCGGACTCAAACCACTAAGGACTCACGGTGTTGAGCAGCTCAAAATACGCCGCCTGAGCAGTGGGTTCCCACACCGACAGCGACAGGCCGTGTTCGGGACTCTGCACCTCGACGTAGGTGCCCTTTTCGAACAGCGTCGACAGGGCGCGGCCGTGGGAGACTGGAATCACCCGGTCGCCCACGCCGTGCATGACCAACACAGGGCAGTGGATGTCCTTGGCGACATCGCGGGTGCGGAAGCGGTCCCGGACCAGGATGGAGGTCGGGTACATCCAGTAGGTGGCCCCTGCGATGTCGTCGACGGACGTAAAGGTCGACTCCAGGACAAGGGCGCCAGGGTTGACCCGGCTGGCGAGCTGCGCGGCGACGCCTCCGCCTAGGCTCTTGCCATGCAGCACGATGCGTTCAGGAGGCAGCTTCAACGTGTCGCTGACGTACTTCCAGACAGCCTGTGCGTCCTGAACAAGGCCCTCCTCGCTGGGGCTGCCCTCGCTGCCTGGGTAGCCGCGGTACGCGATGATGAAGACGTCGAAGCCCTGTTTGGCCAGCAGGGCTTGCTGGTCTTCCCAGACGACGGTCGCGGCGTTGCCGTGGAAGAGGATGACGGCCTTGTCGCCGGTGGCCGGCCGATGCCAGCCATAGAGCCGAGTACCGTCGGCCGCTGTGACCTCGATGACGTCGGCACCGGTGCGAGCGGCGTGAGCGTCCCGGGTCTGGCGGGGCAGGTCCGGTGCGGGGAAGATGAGCAGGCGCTGGGCGACCACGAGCAGGGTTCCGAGGCCGAAATAGACCGCGAACACAAAAGCGACAATCCCCAGACCGGCCTTCTTCAACTGCGACGGCGTCGAAGCGTGGCCAAGGCCAGCACGAACAGCCCTGCGCTGCCTCCGGGGGGCACGGGCACGGTGCTGCAGCCCTCGCCGGGCGCGTCCGGGGCATCAGAGCCTGGGGTGCCTCCGCCGCCGCCGCATCCGCAACCGAATGAGCCGTCGTCACCGCCAGTGTCGACGAACAGTTCTTGGTAGTTCGTGGCGCCGGGGGTCGGTGAGCGGTCGAGGATCCAGTCCTCGCCGAGGTCGTTGTCGACCCCGTCATCGACGCGTGCCAGGCTCAAGTCAGAGCTGGGGTCGGGGGACGGCGGTGACTGCACCTCTCCGTTCTCGTCGGTGTGCAGATCGTCATTGGTGTCGCCGTAGATGAGCACGTCGACCAGCTCGCCGGTGCAGTCGGCCAGGCGCAGGGTGTCGCCGTTGGCGCCGCCGTTCGGCAGATTCAGCGGCACGTAGACATCGGCGTCTTCGACGTTCTCGTCGCCGATCACAAACCAGTCGCCCGGCTCGATGGTCAGGTCGCCCGGCAGCGAGATGTCGGTTCCGTAGTCATCGGATTGGCTGGCGAAGACGAACTGCCAGGAGCCGACCTCGACCGGTTCTGTGCCGGTGTTGTACAGCTCGATCCACTCGAGCTTCTCTTCGCTGTCGGTGCCACTGGGGTCGATCAGCACTTCGTTCAGCTTGACGGTGCCCGTTGTGGGGTAGCAGGTTGGATTGAGCTCACCGGGGCTTGGCCAGCTGGAGAGCACCCAGTCGGTTCCGAGATCGTTGTCGACGCCGTTGCCGATGCGGGCCAGGGACAGTTCCGAGACCGGTCGGGGCGAGATGGGGTCCTGAATCTCGCCGGCTTCGTCGGTGTGCTCGTCTTCGTTCTCGTCGCCGTAGATCAGCACGTCGACAAGGTCCCCGCGGCAGTCCGACAGGCGCAGGGTGTCGGCGCCGGTGCCATTGGGAATCGACAGTGGCACGACGAGGTCGGCCTCGGCCACGTTCACATCGCCAATGACGTACGCCTCGCCGGGCGGAATGGTCAGGTCACCGGGCAGGGTCAGGTCGGTGCCGTAGTCGGTGTTCTTGCTGGCAAAGGTGAGGCGCCACGAGTCGATTCGGGCGTCCTCGGTGCCGGAGTTGTACAGCTCGAACCACTCGCCGAGGGCGTCGCTGTCGCTGCCTTCGGGATCGATCAGCACTTCATTCAGGGTGACGTCGCCGTTGGTCGGGAAGCACTCGATGAGCGGGTTGGGCTGGCCGGGCGTGGGCGCTGTGGAGGTGACGAAGTCGTCGCCGGACAGGTCGGTGTCGACGCCATTCTCGCGTCGAGCCACGGACTGGTCGTCGCCGGGAGCCGGAACCAAGCTGAAGGCCGCAGCACCCAAGTCGTCAACGACGAGATCTTCATTGTCGGCGCCGAAGACCACGGTATCGGCGATGGTGCCGGCGCAGTCGGTGAGCCTGACGCCGTCGCCTCCGGAGCCACTGCCGATGGCGAGCTTGTCGTCGATGAAGTCGGCGAAGGTCGTGTTGGGCTCGCCGATGACGAAGTAGCCTCCGGCGGCGATCGTGGTCTCGGCGGGCAGCTCGGTCTTTTCGCTGTAGCTGTCTTCGCTGCTCGCGACCGAAAAGGACCATCCGTCGATGCGCAGGTCGGACGCGCTGGAGTTGTACAGTTCGACCCACTCGAGCAACACCGTGGAGTCGGCACCGGTCGGGTTCGACAGGAACTCGTTGATGACGATGTCGCCGGTCGAGGGCACGCACTCCGGGGGCGGTGGATTCACTTCGCCCGGGGTGGGATTGCACAGCTCGTAGAAGTCGTCGCCGGACAGGTCGGAATCGACGCCGTCAAAGCGCCGCGCCAGGGAGCAGTCAGTGCCTGGCTTGGGGCCGACAGACACGGCGATAAAGGTCGAGTCGTCGATGAGCTCGTCGTCGTTCAAGCCGCCGTAGACAACGGTATCGATGGGTGTGCCGGCGCAGTCTGTGAGGCGGATTGCATCGCCGCCGCTGCCGCTTGGCAGGCCGAGCAATGTCGCCAGCAGGTCGATGTCCTGCACGGTGGCTTCGCCGACCAGCAAGGTCTCGCCGGGCTGAATGATGCTGGGCTCGGGCAGGGTGACCCGCGTGCCGAAGCTGTCGCCCGAGGTGGCGGCATCTAGCGTCCAGCCGGACATGTCCACGGGGTCTGTGCCGCCGTTGAACAGCTCGATCCACTCGGCGAGCACGGTGGCATCGGCGCCGTCGGGGTCGACCAGGAATTCATTGATGACCACGCCGGGTCCGGCGCTCACGGTGCAAGTCGGGGCCGCCGGATTGGCTGTGCCGGGGGAGCCTGTAGCGGGAATCCAGAAGTCGAGGGCGCTGTCATCGGTGTCGACGCCATCGGTTCGCCGCGAGATGGCTTGGTCGTCGCCGGGCTTGGGGGCCACGCTGGTCGCGACAGAGCCCGTGTCGTCGGCCACGAGGTCGTCGTTGTTGTTGCCGAAGACGACGGTGTCGACCACGTTGTCGGCGCAGTCGACCAGGCGAATGCCATCGCCGTTGCTGCCACTTGGCAGGTCGAACAGCCCGGGGTCCAGGTCGGCACCGGTGACGTTGGCTTCGCCGATCAGCAAGAAGCCAAGTGGGTCGAGGGTCCAGCTGCTGAGGGTGAATGCGTTGGACCAGCTGGTGCCGGTGGCGGTCTGGATGGACCAGCCTTCGAGCTCGACGGCCGAGGCGGCGGTGCTGTACAGCTCGACATACTCGGCCTGTGCGCTCGCGTCGGAGCCCGCCGGATTCGAGACGAACTCGTTGATGACGATGCCGCCGGTCGACAGCTCGCATGGGGGCGGATCGGGGTTGTCGGCGCCCGGGCTGCCCGTGGGGGCTGTCCACCAGTCGATGTTGTGGTCGTCGCTGTCGGCGCCGTCGATGCGGCGGGCGATGGCCTCGTCGTCGCCGGGTTTGGGGGCCCAGGTGGTGGCTGCAGAGCCAGTGTCGTCCACGACGCCATCGTCGTTGCTGCCGCCGTAGACCACGGTGTCGACCACTGCGTCGTTGCAGTCCACCAGGCGGATGCCGTCGCCGTCTGCGCCGCTGCCCAATGAGAGCGGCTCGATGACGATGTCCGCGGCAGTCACCAAGCTCTCGCCGACCGTGAGCCAGCCTGCCGCAGCGATGGTGTCGCCCGTCACGAAGCTGACCTTGCGCGACCACGTGTCGCTCGATGCGGTCTCGATGCTCCAGCCGGTCAGGTCGATCTCGCCGACGCCG
>CAYYHT010000172.1:0-11749 GCA_964471355.1 uncultured Enterobacteriaceae bacterium | reverse complement strand
GGGTGCCCGTCGCCGTCGACCGTGACGTGCATCGTGCAGTCGACCGAATCGCCGAATAGCTTGCGCAGCTTGCGCGGATAGGGCGGTGCGGCTGCCTCGACCAGTTCGCGGGGCGGCGGGAGATGCATGCTCTGGGTGGGACCCATGAAGCCGGCAAAGCCAAAGGACCCCATGGCCATGGTGTAGCCACCGTCTGGAGCATTTGCAGATCGCAGGGCATCGACTTGGCCATCGCGCAGCGCGGCCAGCAGGATGTGGCTGTCCCGCGGGCCAAAGATTCCGTCAAAGCGTCGGGACTCGTCGGTGTAGCCGGGATCGAGCTCCTTGCGGTCGAAGCCCAGGTCCCCCAACGTCAGCAAGCCTTCAGCACGCACGGCTTCGAGAGCTTCGAGGCGGGTTTGTGTGGCGAGTAGCGCCTCTTCGGTGGGCTCTTCGTCGTCGCCCGAGTCGTCGAGCTCGCTCAGCGCGTCGTCATCTGGTTCCTCGAGTTCCTTGACGTCCTCGTCCATCTCGGTTTCGTGTGGATTCTCGCCCTTGGAAATGGGGCCCTGCTCGGGCTCGCCTGCTGCGTCGGCAGCGGGCTCATCATCACTTGCGGCCTCGTCGGGAGTCGGCGGAGGAGCGGGAGGTAGCTCGGGAGGTGGCTCGGGCGGCTCGAGCACCTCTTCTTCTTCGTTCAGCACCACCTGAATCATCTCGATGGCTTCGGGGGTGAGCACAAAGGACTCGGGCGGTGGTGGCTGCAGGCCCAGCCAGTTCATCGCCGTCAGCACAGCCATGCTGAGTGTCACCACTGCGCCCACTGCGCCGCCAAGGCCGCCAGCCGTGATGGCTGCAGCCAGTGTGTAGCGACGCCGCCATTGCGGGTCCAGGTCTCGGCCTACATGCTCGAACATTCGTTCCAGGCTATTAATCGGCCATCCGGAGCTTTGGCATGCCCTTTCCCACCGACATCGACGTCAGCGCTCCGACTCGCATGGAGCGCTTGAAGGTCGCGTACGCCCTTCACGTCGCTCGCAAGGTCATGGAAGCGGACAAGATCTTGGACCTGCGCGAGGTCGAACTTTTGATGACGACCTTCCCCCAGGACCTGCTGATTGGCTGTGAGTTCCTCGATGACGAGGGCAACCTGACCGAGCGCTGGCACTCCGTGCTGACCGAGGCCGCAGCCCTGCTTCCCATCGAGCTGCTGCCCGAAGAGAAGCTCGAGATTCTGACGTTGCTGCATCGGGTGCAGGTCGCCGACGGCGAGAATCACAAGCGCGAGGCCGAGGTCGTTCACGCGGCGGCCAACCACCTAGGCGTGTCCCGGGGCGAGCTTGCCGCGCACATCAAGCGACTCGGCATCTAGCCCAGGTCCTAGTGACGTGAACACACTTGAATGGACATGGGGTTGGGCCGAGGGGTGAGCATGTATTTTTACGCCCCCGTCGTCCTGCTCTCGGCCTTCCTGGCCGGACATTACGCCACGCGCTTGTGGAGCGAATGACAGAGTGCGAGTCCACGGTCCGCCTCGCAGCAGAGCCACACCGCGCCCCCATAGAGGGCTACATCGTGGCTTGGAGCAGCAAACGAATGGTGCGCAGCTGCATGCCGGCTCCGACCCACTTGCAGACGTCTTCGGTGACCGCGGGATCGCCGCCGACTTCCTTGCTCAGGCGGGCATTGGGAGGAGCCGAGGCCCGCGCCCGCAGCAGTCGTCGTGCGTCCCGGGGAGCAAAGCCACCGAGCGGCGAGAAGACGGCGACAAGCTCGCCGTCGACGGGGCCCCACCACACGCTGTCGCCGGTGCTCTCGACGATGGTGGGCACGCCTTCGAGGTTGACGCCGATGTGGCCGCGGCCGGTGGGAGGCGGAACGGCCTTGTGCAGGGCCTCGACCGCTTGGTGCAGGCGCATATGTCGGTCGAGCTTGCCGACTTCGACGGCGCGTCGTGCCAGGTCCTGTCGAGCCTGTTGCAGGTGCGCCGACAGGGCGTGAGCCCACAGCTCTTTGGCCTCTTCGTAGCTGTTTGGCGGGAACACGCGGAAGCCCGAGACTAGCGCGTCGATGGGCGAGTCGCCGCCCTCGTCCTGGGGGTCGAGCAGCGTGGCCACGTCGCACATCAGGTTTGCCGCGTCTGTGTTGCGGGTGGGCGACAGGCAGATGATCTCGATCACGTCGGTCGTGTCGCGCAGCTCGGTGAGGCCCAAGCGAGGGAGGCCGAGGCCAGCTTCATTCCAGCGGTGTAGTTCACCTAGAACGCGGCGAAGCGTCCTGGCACGAATGCGGATGTCCTTGGTGGCGTAGTTGCCGGAGACGGCGATCGGTCCGGGCAGCGAGATCACCAGAGCGGGGTTTGGGCCGTCGTAGATCTCGAGCTGGGGCAGCACCGAACGGAGTGCGCGCCCGTCCCGAGCAATCTGCCTGCGAAGGACGGGGTCTTTGGCCGCATGGCTTCGCAAAGTGCGAACCATCGCGGTTCCGCCGCTCTGCAACCGGGTGCCCTCCCAGGTGACCGTCCAGTGGTCCCAGCGCACGATTCGCTCGCGGCGCACGCCGGCGATGATCGGAGGCAGCATCTGGCCCACGGTGACCAGTCCATGGACCTCGACCACTGCGTCGCCGAGCACCCGATCTTGTGGATTGCTGTCGGCCGCCACTTCGAGCGCCCTCAACAGGTCGATCGGTTCTTCGACTGGGGGCCAGGAGACGTCGGGGAGACGGTCTTCGAGTAGGGCTGCGAGGCGGTCTGGGGTCATCGGGTCGCGAGTGTAACCCCGGGCGGAACAAGGATCGCGGCGCCGGGTCAAACACGGAGTGGTTTGTCAGCCGCATGTCCCCACCCGGTGCCGTCCCATGTTCGAACCCAGTCCCGACAGCGTCACGGGCACGCTGATCGGCTACGACGAGCGCTCCCTGCGTCTTGAAGGAACGCAGTGGTACGACGCCCTGTCGCAGACGCAGCCGGTCTGGAGCCGCAAGGGCGACTTCGTCGACTCGTTTGTGCGTTCAAGGCAACTCGCTGACACTCCGGCCCTAGGGGTGGTGTGGAAGAACGCGATTGCCACCGCCGAGGCCCAGCACGTCGCACAGACCATCGACGTTCAGGCCTGGAATCGAGCACTTGGCAAACGGGACGCGGTCCGGTGGCGCTTCTTGGCGTGGTCGGCTCTTGGATGGGGGGCTGTGATGCTGCTGGCCCTGCTTGTGTCCCACAGACGGCGTCCCGTGAATGTGGTGCTGCGCCCCCATTCGGTCGAGCTCGACGGCCAGGTCCTGCCGACCCGTGATATCGAAAATTGCCAGCTTCAAGGTGGATATCTGGTGCTGCGCATGCGAGATGGCAGCACGGTCTACAGCCGTTCCTTGCCGTCAACGCCCCTCGACGAGCAGCTCGAGCTGCGCGACGCAATCCGCCGGCAGCTCTTGAGCCCGATGGAGAGCGAACAGGAGCGCTGGGCCGAACACGAGGTGCGTGAACAGGCGGATTGCTTGAAGCTGAACCGGGCTGCTAGCGAGGGTGCATGGTCCGGTGGAACTTCGAGTCTTTCGGGCTCTCGTTCCACACAGCCAAATCGTCGACGCGAATTTGCTCGAGAATCTCGCGCATCTCGGTCCAGGTGACGATGTCCTCACGACCCTCTAGGCGCTTGTCGAACTCGGCATAGACGCCGTCTGCAGCATTGTTCAGCGCCAGCCCGGTCACCAGAAATTTTCGGCTCGACTTCGGGTGCAGCGAGTTCTTGAGCGCCAGCCCCAGCAGGGGGATTCGTCGCACGAACAGTCCAAAGCCAATCATGTTGCGCTCGGCTGGGCCGGGCTTGAGCTCGTAGTCCAGCTCCTCCATCCAGGTCATCAACGCCTCGACCGTGGCGTCGTGGCGTCGCATGGTGCGCAGCATGGCCACATCGCGCCACTCGGCGACAATGGTGAAGCGCGGGTCATAGAGGATGTCGGCAGGTGCCGAGGTGATGTCCGCATCGATGCCCATCTGCCTGTACAGGCCCGCGTTCTTCTCGACCTCAAAGACCGTGAGGCGGCTGGGGATGTCCGTGGGGCCACCGGCGGTCTTCCATGCCCACGCTGGCACCTCGGAGCAGAACAGCCGACTGTGCTCGTCGTACTCGAACGCACCGTCGTAGTGGACCTTTGGCCCGTTTTCGATGCGGTCCCATGCCTTGGCCGCGGCCTCGCCTGCGAACTGCTCATCGTTGTAGCGCAGCACCACCACGCGTCCGACTTGGTGTTCGAGCACGTCGTGCAGAGTCTGCGTGATGGCCCCCCACTCCATGTAGGCCTCGACGGTCAGCACATGGCCATCGGGGTCGGGGCGGTAGGTCAGCACGTTGTGGCTGAACTGGGCGTCGATGCGGCCCATGTGGGCGATTCCGGCCGAGGACAGGACCGTGCCGCGAGTCACCAGGATGTCGCCGCTGCGGATGCCCTGGTGCCAATTCTCGAAGTCGACGGCTGGATTCACCTGCAGGCCGTCATTGCGTTGGTCCTCGGGCAGCAGCTCGTACAGGTGGTCAGTGAGGTAGCGGTTGGCCCCATCGACGCGGCGAATGCTGCGCAGGCACTCGTCGGTCAGAGTGTCGTCGGCGGTGAGCGTCACGATGCGCTCTTGCAGGCTCATGCGCATGGTCCAGACCCCGTCCAGGAGCATCGGCGCCGCCTGTGCCGTCGAGTCCATGTCGACCATGGTCGGGTCCAGGCCTTCGAGGGTGCTGTACCAGGTCTCGAGCACCGGAACGCAGGTCTGGGCGTTGAGGGTGGGGACCGCCTGTGCGGTCCGAATCACGGCATCCAGCAGTGAAAATTTGGGCACTTCGGGCTCGGCGACGGTCTCTGGGACCGCCTCGATAGGGCCGGGCGCCCGGGCCGGTTCGGGGACTTCGGTGGGCCGTTCAGGCTCGTCGGCAAGGGCCGTGAACACAAAGAGGGAAAGCAGCGGCAGCAGGGGAGCCTCCAACAAGCGCGCCTACTGTACCGTCACCAGCTCCTGGGTGTACTCAAAGCGCAGGCCATTGCCCCAGACCTCGACCAGCCGGACTCGGTTGTCGTCGTCCCAGGTGGCGTCGGTGATGAACACTTCGTAGCCGCCGTCGAGCACGCTCTCTTCGAAGTCGATGTGCAGGTGGCCGGCATAGGCTCCGGCGACCCGGTCACTGACCATGTTGGTGACGCCGGTCAGCTGGGACAGCTGCTCGAGGTTGAACAGGCCCAAGTTCATAGGGTGGTGGCTGAACAGCAGTACGTTCTCGTCCGGGCCCGCGTCGAGGGTCGCGAGCTCGTGCTCAAAGAAGGGGTAGCTGCCGCCCTCGAAGTTGTTCAGCTCGGCAAACTCGCCCAAGACGCTGTTGTCGCTGCGAGAGATCCAGTCCAGGCCGACCCAGTGCAGGCCGCGGAAGTCGAAGGACAGGTTGTTCATCCAGCTGTCTTTGTTGTGGACCGGGTTGTAGACCTCGATGGCCCCCCGCTCGAAGTTCTCGAATTCGGTCGCCAGCAATGCGTATTGGGGGGTGAACACGTCGTCGAAGGCCTTGGCGTCGCCGAAGTGGACCTCGTTGTCGCCCAAGATCGGCACATAGGGCATGTCGAGCTCGTCGAGCAGTGCCTTGGCCACGGGCAGCTGCTCGTCCCAGCCGATGTCCCCGACCACCACCACGATCTCGATCTTGTCGGCAGCAGCCGCCGTGTTGACCCACTCCACCGCCGCTGCGAGTCGCTCTTCGTGGCCGATGTCCCCGGCAATATGCGGGTCGGCCAGGATGGCGAACGAGAACAGGTGCTCGAGCGGGGGCTCGCCGGTATCGACGGGCTCGGTGTCGTCGGGGCCATTGCACGAGAGCAGCAGGATGAGAGGCAGCATTCGCCCCTGCTAACCCTTCGTCGCGGCGGCTCCCGGTGGAGAGTAGCCGGCGGGCTCTCCGATGCGGCGCAGCAGCTGTACGCGGTCCTCGGGCGAGGCGATGCCGATCGAGTGTTGGGCCAGACCCCGGGCCGCATCGCGTGCGCCTCGGGCAGCATTGATGCGGCGCTGGGCCTCGAGTGAGTCGGCGGCATCCCACAGGATCATCGCGACATCGGGCGGGTCGAGGAAGGGCTCTTCGGCCTGACGGACCACGCGCCAGGTGGCGAACTCGAGCTCGTCGCCGTCGCTGCGGCTGTCGAGCACTGCGGCGAGGTTGATGGCTGCGGCCTGCCTGCCAATTGGACCCGACGCGCCGGTCAATCGAGCCAACGCCCGCTGCGCCTGTTCAGGGGACTCGAGGTCGAGCAGGCACCGCGCCTCGGCCACAGTCAGCATGTCCATGGCCTCGTCGGCGAGCTGTCCGCTGTACGCACTTCGGGTCTGCCGGATGGTGCGCAGGGCTGCGAGTGGGCGGCCTTCCATGCGGTGCCACTCGGCGTATACGTAGTGGTAGAGCACGTCCAGCCACGGGTCCACCGCGGATTCGGGTGGGTCGCCGCTGAAGAAATAGGCGGCCTCGCCGCTTCGATTGGTGAGCACGTCAATCCAGGCCAGGCAGACGTCGGCATAGACTTGCCCAACCGGGCTGTCGATCGCTGACTCTCGGGCCGCGAGAGCCTCGAGCACCCCGCGCTGGGCCAACAGCTCGCCGCCACGGCGTCCGCCGAGCATCGCGTCCATCAAGTACCAGCCATCACTGACCGAACCGCGGAACTTCCACGGCACCGCGTTGGTGATGGCGACGAGGATGTTGAAGTGGGCGATGCGCGTGAACAGCCAGGTCTCTGGCAGCAACAGCAGCACCATGGCCAAGCCGAGCTGCACCAGCAAGCCGCCGGCGTGGAACCACGCCCGTCGGGTCGTGGGAGGGCCCGTTGGAATCGCGATGCACGCTCCGCCTGCCAAGAACCAGCGGTCGACGTGCACGATGACGCCACCGGCCAGGCGCATGCGCCACACCGGGCGACCGAGGCCCACGCCGAAAGAAGTGACGCGGTAGCCACCCCAGCCCGCAAAGGCCGCGTGACCCGCTTCGTGCATGAGCACGAGAATCGGGCCATATACAAGCAGCGCGAGCAGCTCGATGGCGGCGTTGATCACCGGCCGGATCCTCCTGTTGTTCCTTAAGGTACAGCGATTGACCGGTGGCTCCGGTCTTCAACTGTCAAGGACACGACGAATCCGGTTGTGTTCCTGCTACTCGGGTTCGACTTCGGTGGACGCCACCAAACGGCCGGCCTCCCAGACCTCTTGCTTGGTGCGCTCGCCGGTCGGATCGTTCCAGTTCCACTCGCCGTTCTTTTGGCCGTTGTGGAAGCGGCCCTCGGTCGCGATGTTTCCGTTCGAGTGGTACACGACCCAGGTGCCCGTTGCGCGCCCGTCGAGGAAGTCACCCTGCTGCTGCGGCTTGCCGTCTTCGGTGAAGCTGGTCCAGGTGCCCTTGTCCTTGCCGGACACGAAGCTGCGCGTGGACTGCTGCTTTCCGTTGTCGTAGTACCAGAGCCACTTTCCGTGCGCGTCGCCGAAATGGAACTGGCCGACGGCGAACTTGTTGCCGCTCAAGTGCCAGGACTTGTAGGGCCCGGTGATCTTGCCGGTGTTGGTCTCGCACCACTGCTCGAGCTGGTCGGTGGCCAGCCCATATTTGTGGACGCCTTCTGGGCAATTGAGCGGTGGTGGCAGGTTCTTGACGACCTCGGGTCGCGTGTCGGGCGCTACCTCACCTCCACCGCAAGCGGTGGTGAGCAGCAGGATGACGGCCGTGGCGATGGTGCGTGACATGGGCGCATGATAGCGGTCTGTCCGCCCGAGACAAGGGAGAAGCAATGGGTCTGCTCGAAGGAAAGGTCATTCTGGTCACAGGTGCCGGCGGCGGCATCGGGCGATGCCACGCGTTGGCGTGTGCGCGCGAGGGAGCCCATCTTGTCGTCAACGATCTGGGCGGTACCCGAGACGGTGCGGGCAGCGGCAGCGCGATGGCCGATCTCGTCGTCGCCGAAATCGAGGCCCTCGGTGGCCAGGCGGTCGCCAACTACGACTCTGTCACCGACTTCGAAGGCTGCGAGCGCATGGTGGCCTCTGCCATCGAGCGTTGGGGCAAGCTCGATGCCATCGTCAACAACGCCGGCATTCTGCGCGACAAGACCTTTGCCAAGATGAGCGAGGCCGAGTGGGACATCGTTGTCGCCGTGCACCTTACCGGTACGCGCAACGTCACTCGTGCGGCGCTGAATGCGCTCAAGGCCGGTGGCGGGTCCATCATCAACACCACTTCCTACTCGGGCATGATCGGCAACTTCGGCCAGAGCAACTACGCCGCGGCCAAGGCCGGCATCTACGGCTTCACCCGCGTCATGAGCATGGAGCTGCGCAAGTACAAAGTCACGGCGAACTGCTTGGCGCCTGTCGCCAAGACTCGCATGACCGAAGACATCGACATGGTCGGTGACGAGCTGCATCCCGAGCAGATCTCGCCAGTGGTCGTCTTCCTGGCATCGGACCTCGCCCGCGGGCTCACCGGAAAGGTGTTCGGCGTGCAGGGACAGCGAATCCACATGTACGAGGTCCAGACCAACGACGGCGTCGAGAAAGAGGGCACCGAGTTCTGGACGGCCCAAGAGATCGCCGACCGCATCGATGACATCACCAACTTCGAGGTCGACGCTCCCGCCGTCGCCGCCGGAGAAGGCGTTGACCCGGTCACACTGGCATTCAGCTTCTTTCCCGCCGGCTACGACGCGACCAAGGCACCGGGCTGGAAGTGCGTCATCCACTGGAAGATCAAGGGCGGCACCAGCCAGACGCTCACTGTCGATGGTGAGACAGCCACCGCCGAAGTGGGCCTGACGGGCTCGCCCACGTGCACCGTGAACATCGACCAGGACACCATGCTTGGGCTGCTGCGCCGCGAGATTGATGGCCAGAAGGCGTTCATGAGCGGCAAGGCGAGCGCCGACAACTTCGGCGACCTGATGAAGATGGGCATGGCCTTTGACTTCAACAAGGTCAAAGCCGCTGCCGAGGCTGCGGGCGCCACATCCCAGGCTGCTCCCTCGCAGGGCGATGGCGGCGAACCGCTCGAGAACAAGGTGTTCTCCTACTTCCCCAAGGGGTTCAAAGAGGGCGTCGCCAAGGGATGGGACGCCAACATTCAGTGGAAGGTCAAGGGCGGCACCAGCCAGACCATCATTGTCGAAGGCGGCACCAAGGCGCGGGTCGTTCACGCCCTCGAAGGCAGCCCCACCTGCACCGTCAAGCTGTCCAAAGACACGCTCGTGGGCATGTTCTCGGGACAGATCAATCCGCAGAAGGCGTTCATGAGCGGCAAGGCTGCCGCCGACAACATGGGCGACCTGATGAAGCTGGGCATGGCCTTTGACTTCAAGGCGATTGGAGCCGCATTCAAGGCGGACAACCCCGATGTGGGTGCGGCACCCGCAGCGGCTCCGGCCGACGACGGCAAGCCCTTCGAGATGCCGATCGGCAAGCGCTACGACGGCGGCTACTGGCAGGTAAAGGCCGACGAGTTCACGGCCTACGCCGCGGCCACCGACGACGCCAATGCGGCCTACGCGGGCGACGACGCGATTGCGCCGCCGATGTACCACACCAAGCCCTTCATCAAGCTCATGATGAAGCTGGCGACCGATCCGGCCCTCAAGCTCGACCTGCTGCGCTTGGTGCACGCCGAGCACGATGTGAAGTTCCACCGCCCGTTGCGCCATGGCGACGTGCTTCAGCTGCGCGGCCGCCTGCAGAGCCACGAGATCAAGTCCTCGGGCACGCTCACCAACTTCGAGATCTTGGGCTTCGTCGACGGACAGCTCGCCATCGACGGAACGACCGCCTACTTCATCCGGGGCACGAAGAAACCCGGTGAGAAAAAGGCTCCTAAGCCACAGCCCGAGCCGCTTCCCGAGCCGACCTTGTCGCTTCAGCAGTCCATCTCCGAGGACCAAGCGATTCGCTACTCGGCTGCGTCGGGCGATGACAACCCCATCCACACCGACGAGGCCACAGCCAAGGCAGCCGGCCTGCCGCGGACGATCCTGCACGGGCTGTGCACGATGGCATTCGCTCAGCGCGACCTCATCAACCAGATCGCCGATGGCGACCCCACCCGGCTCAAGCGGCTGGGCGTGCGCTGGTCTCGACCGGTGCTGCCGGGCTCGACCTTGACCCTCAAGGCCTGGGACAAGGGCGATGGCAACTGGGAGTTCATGCAAGAGAACGACGAGGGCAAGCCCGTTGTCGTCAATGGGCGCGCGACTGTCGGCTAAGCCCCGGACGGCGCTGCTGGTCGGTTTGGGCCTGTTTGTGGCGCTCATTGTGGGCGCTGTCTTCGGGCGCTTCTTGCTGCGTCTCGAGCCCGCTCGGCAGCCGCTGACCTTTGCCGAACCCGCGCATGCGGCTGGCCCTGAGACCAACGTGGTGTTCGTCATCGGATGCACCGTGCGTGCCGATCAGTTGACGCCCTATGGGGCGCCGACGCACGTCACCCCATTTCTCGAGTCCGTTGCTCAGCAGGGGACGCGCTTCGACACCATGATCGCCGCGGCTCCCTGGACCCGGCCCGCGATCACAGCGATCTTGTCCTCGCGCGATGGGCTCGCCGTGGGACTCACTGAGCCCGAGTACACGCTGAATCAGCGGGCGCTGCCCGAATCGGTGACCACCCTTGCCGAGCACATGCAGCGGTCGGGTCGCACGACCATCGGCCTGACCTCGAATCCGAACGCCAGCGAGCTGTTCAACTTCCATCAGGGCTTTGATCACTACCAGCAGGGCACCCGCGAGTGGCGAGCCGGGGACGTCAAGAAGGTGCCCGGCGCGCACATGGTCGACGACGCGCTCGAGCTCCTTGCCCAGCACAAAGCCGACGGCGGAGACGCGTTCTACCTGCAGCTGCTGCTTGTCGACGCCCACATGCCCGATCCGACCAACGCGATTCAGCGCCTGCGCTTCGACAAAAAGGAGCCCGGTCTCAACCACCGCGGGGTCGGATACCGGGCGCGCCTGCGTGTGCTGGACGAGGCTATACAGCAGCTCTGGCAGGGCATCGAGGACTTGGGCCACGACCAGTCAGACACGCTGTTCGTCTTTGTAGGCGACCACGGCGAGGGCCTGTACATGCCGCGTCATCACGGCAAGGCTCACGGCAACTTCTTGTACCCGTCTGTGGCCCATGTGCCGTTCATCGCTCGCGGTCCAGGGGTCGCGTCGGGACATGTTGTGGGCGGCCTCACGCGCCACATTGACGTGCTGCCCACCGTCCTGTCGGTGCTGGACCTGCCCGCCGAACCCGAGGCGACTGGCGACGATCTGCAGGCCCTTGTCGCGGGGAAGGGAGCTCGCGCCGAAGCGACCGAGGCCTACATCGACACCTGGTTTCGCCACAGCAATCGGGTGGCCGTCTATACCAACGATCGCTTCTGCCAAAAGGACTACGACCCCCTGCACAGCGCCACATGGGAGGCTTCGCGTGCCAGGCAAAAGCGAGCGGTGCCGCACTTCGACACCGGCTGCTACGACTACAGAACGGACCGGAACAGCACCCAGGTGGTCGACGATCCAGAGTTGATGACCAGGCTCGGGCAGTGGCGAGCCGCCCGGGCAGCGCAACGGAGTGGCATGCAGCCGGCCGCGACCATCGAGGTCATCAACTGGAACACCTATCACTTCTTCGATCATCGCTCGAAGCTGGACGAGGCGACGACCTGGATCGTCGAGGAAGGGCCGGATCTCGTGGCCCTGCAGGAGGTCCTGCACTGCGACGAGCCGGGCCTCGCGGAG
>CAYYHT010000171.1:0-11862 GCA_964471355.1 uncultured Enterobacteriaceae bacterium | reverse complement strand
CTCACCGTCGACATCACCTGTGCCGCCGACCCGTGTGAGGAGTCGGTGCCCAACATGTCCGAGGACGACAGCTGCCGCAAATGCGCGCCTCGCACCGTGGTGAACCGGTACATCCAGACGCTGCCCGAGGTCGATGGCATGTATTTGCTGGTCGAAGACCGGTCCCAAGGGGGCAGCTCGCTGTATCTCAAGCGGGCCTATTTCCCGCTCGAGCCGGGCTTCCTCGAGAGCAATCGGCCTCCGCAGGCCTTTCCCGGCGAGGTCCCCGTCGACCCTCCCGGCGGCCAGATTGTGGTGTCCGTCACAGCCCTCAAGGTCGGACTGGAAGATCACAGCGGAATTCCCGTTTCGCTGGTGAATTTCGCTGGTGTGCTGATGGAATCGGGTGTCACGGATGCCAGCGGTGACTTCACTTTTGGACCGAGCGTCAGCGACGGGGCGCCCTATACCGTGGTGATCGACGGCGAGGAGCTGGACGTCATCGGCTCACAAGGCGCTGTGAGCGTCGACCCATTCGTGTTCGAGGGCGAGCCACAGCCCACCGACTTCTTGCCGGGCATTCCGGTCGTCTCCACCGCCCGCGGCGGCCCTGTTCAGCGTGATGGCAACAAGCTGTACTTCGCCGGAGTGGAAGTCTCGACGGACCTGCGACCGGACGGGGACATCGTCGTGTACTCGCGCACAGAGACACACATCTACTTCAATGAATCCGACTGCACAGGTGCATGCCCACTCATCGAAGTCACCGGGTCCAACGCCGGCGCTGTCACTGGAACATTCACCCTGAGCGCCCAGTTTCCCGTCGAGCGCCTGCAGGTCAGCGACCCACAAATGAACTTCAACCCCATCTACGCGGACTTCTCGACAGGTCTCAACCCGATGTGGGTGGAACGGTTGCCCGGCGGCTTCGAGGCCGAACTTGCGACGGCCGAGCACCTGCTGGTCTGGGCAAAGGGCGACCGTTGGCAGCGCTGGTTTGACAACGGCGACGGCACCGAAACGGTCACGCAATACCGGTCAACGACAGGGTCGCTTCGCCGTGCCATCGACTGGAACACCCAAGTTGACCTCGGTATAGACGCGGTGCCACGGCTGTACGACGCCGTCTCGAGCGGAGCCAATGGCATGGCCTTTGACGCCGCCGCCTGTGGGCGAGAGCCGTGGGCAGAGTGCGCCGTCTGGGGTCTTGCAGATGCCGGCCAGGTCGAGTTTCGCGCGGGAATCTACCTGCCTAGCCACCGCGGCTACCTCGAGGCCGATTCAGGGGGCGATTACCACGTGGCCGACCGGCAAAACTCGACCGCCTTCCTGGCCCAAAATCTGGACATCGCATGGCCGATGGCCGATGGCGAGCCGCCCGTGGTCGACATCGGAAACCAGCTGTACACCCGCGGCGCTGCCGGACTGGTTCGTGGCAACAGCTTGGTCCTGGCCGATGCACTTCGCATGTTCACGATTCCCGGCGACCAAGCGCTTGTCTGGACCGCAGACGAGGTGCACCTCATCTCCGGTGGCAGCATGACTCAACTGATGGCGGGTGGAGCCCAGGGCAACGAGGCCGTCTTTGATGGAGACCTCGTCTTCGAGCGGGAGTGGGCGGACTGTCCTGGTGGCCCGTGCACAGTGATCTGGACCCAACCCATCGACGGGAGCCCCGAGACGCCGCACTACCGGGGCGAGATCTACCTGGACCGCTCGGTGGAGTGGGTGCCAATGACGGACGACGCGACGGTCCTGCTGCTCGATGTCGACGGCCAGCCCGCCCGAGTGGCGTACTAGCTCTGCAAAGTCTCTGCAGCGATGTCGTTGAGTCCGAGCGGCGCCAAAGCAGCAGCGCAAGAACCAGCCAGACAGTGCCGCCCGCGGCACCTGAGCTCGAGCACCCGCAGCCGGACTCGTCGGGAACGAGGTCGGGTTCGGTGTCGGTGTCGGTGTCCTCGGGGGGCTCGAGGGTGCCCAAGCGAAACGCGAGCTGGGCCTCGTACAGGTCGGTCGGTTGCAGGTCGTCGACGTTCTCGAACCAGGCCTGGTCTTGGGACATCGAGTCGTCGACGGTCAGCTCGCCCACGACATTGAACTGCGTCTGACCCCAGTAGGGCGGAATGAGCGGGCCTTGCAGGTTCCATGCGGTGCCGCGCGCTCCAGATGGCTGGCCCCCGCACTGCGAGCCCCCATGAAAGAAGCTCGTCGTCGTCTGGATGTCGGTCAGCAGGTTCTCGAAGCTGGTGTCGCGGTGGTGATCGATGGCCACCGTCTCGGTCGACGTCACACGGCGCAGCACATTGCCCGACGAGCGGTGGTCGAGGGTGAAGTGGTGGCGCCAGTCCGTGTCGTAGCGGATGTCTTCGAACAGGCTGTCCGAGGTAAACGCGATGTTGAAGCCGTGGTGGCCATTGCGTCCCTCGAAGCCGATGTCGGTGGCGGTGATGTGCTTGGACAGCCAGTCGGTCAGCAGTCCGTTGTCGGCGTTCTCGAAGACGACGTCACGCACCCAAGCGTGACGCACGCCTTCATCCATGAAGATGCCGTTGTAGCCGGGCTCGTTGAGGTGCCCTGCGTACGGGAGGTCGGGAAAGCGAATGCGCAGGTGCTCCACGCCGACCTCTTCGACAGCCGGTGCGGTCCACACGGTCGGCGTCCACTCTGGGCGCACATCGAGGCGCAATGGCTGCGCCAGGGTCAGGGTGTTGCCCGCGACTTCGGTGACCTGCACGGGCCACTCAAAGCGAAGCGGGACCTGGTAGCTGCATGTTCCGGCTTCGGCCTGATCGTTGTGCAGGTGCCTGCCCAGGGAGCGCGCGTCGTCGTCCACCCATCGCATGGTGACCCAGTCCCCGGCCGCAATCGCCGAGGCCTCGGCCACCGTGAGGGTGCGGTCCCCGCGGATGGCGGGCTGGGACACTGCGGTGAGCTCGGCCGGCGAGACGGTGGGCTCGTACCAGAGAAAGCCGCCATTCCACGACCACTGGGGCGCCGCGCCTCGCACGTCGGTCAAGCTGGCATCGACGAAGAGCGTCGTCTGGTCGGGACCCTCGCCACGCAACACGACACCGCTGTCGTGCAGCTCGAGCACGTCGGTCACGCGGTAGGTGCCCGCTGGAAAGAGCACCGCCCCATCCGAGGCCGCGGCAATTGCAGTTCGGATGGCCTCGGTGTCGTCGGTGACCCCGTCCCCAACCGCGCCGTGGTCGCGTACGTTGCTGACGACAGGGACCTCTGGCAGAGGGGCCTCGCCGGCGTGGTAGCCCGCATACGAAAAATCGGGCAGTCGACCGGTCGGGTCCCACAGCTCGCCATGGCTTCCCCACAGCTGCGAGGTGCCGGCGAACGATGCCGAGGCGAGCAGGAGGATGAGCAGTTCGGGGACCTCGTTGGGAAAAAGGGGCAGACGGGTGGTGCGTCACGCACTCCGCACCTAAGAGCCGCATAGAACGAGCGGGCATTCTCACCGAAGATTCGACGTGACCGAGCAATCCACCACAGAACCCACACCAGGTGCTGGCACCGCCGCACGCGGAAGCCTCGGCGTCATTCTGCGCATTGGCAGTCTCATGCTGGCGTACCTGTCTGCATACAGCTCTGTGCTGGCAGCGGCGGCCGGGCTGGCTTCGGCAGCACTGTTCGTCATGTTCTTCATGTACGTCGCCAGCGGGGATGGCCCAGACCTCAGCCTGCGCCCCAGAGGCCGAGACTTCGAATGGTGCTTCAGCTTCATCTGGGCGGCGCTCAACTTCTTCACGGCCGCGGTCCTCGTGCTGGTGCCGTTCGTGGCCGCACTCGGGTCGTTTGTCGCGGCGGCCTTGCTCGCGTTGATGGGCGCTGGGTTCGGGGCGTCCAGCCGCATGTACCTGATGGGAATGCGCGTTGAGCAAGGGGAAGATGCGACCGAAATCCATCCGTTGTTCGTGCACGCCTGCGTCGGCTCTGTGAGCCTGGTGCTGTTTGTGGTGCCGCTCCTCATGTGTGGCATCGGGGGCTACATTCACTTCAGCGCAGACGATGTCGAGCCCGCGACCCAACCCGCGCAGGACGAAACCATTGACCTCGGAGCTCGAACGGCGAAAAATGCTCTCAAAACTGGGGTCCTCCATGCGTCTGACACTGTTCCTGCTCGCCCTCGCCATGAGCACCACCGCCGCGGCGGTCCCGACCACCACCAACCACCAGGGTAGGCTCTTCGACAGCACCGGAGCCCCCCTCGATGGCACGGCCGATCTCGTGTTCACCCTGTACGACGCGGCTGCGGGCACCACCAGCGTGTGGACCGAGACCTTCCTCAACCAGCCAGTCGACAACGGGTACTTCAGCGTCACGCTGACCGGTCTGGACGACACCGTGCTGGACGGCAACACCTACCACCTGGGCATCCAGATCGATGGGGGCGTCGAGCTTCCCACTCGCGTGCCGCTCACCAGCGCTCCCTACGCCGTCCGCGCCGGCGTCGCCGACTCCGTGGCCGGGGGCTCGTCCGTGAACGCCGATTCCATCTCGGTCAACGGCACCGAGATCATCAGCAGCACAGGCACCATCGACGCGAGCTACATCGCCAATGTGCCGGCCGCCTGGACAAGTGCCGACTCGTTTGCGGCTCTGGGTTGTTCCACCTCGGGCGAGCTGGCCATGGTCGTGTCTGGCAGCTGGGCCTGTGTGGCCGAGAGCGACCTGAACATCGACGGCGGACAGGTCACCGGCTCTCTGCAGGTATCGGCGCTGGGCGTCGGAGCGGCGCCGGGAGCCGATGGCATCACCCTGCCCGCCAGCGGTTCACTCGCCATCGGCAGCGAGTCCCTCGACGAGGCGAAGATCGGCCTGGTCAACGCGCTGTTCGACACCACCCTGCACGCCCCCGATGACACGGCAACGGTGCTCAGCAGCATGCGGCTTAGCTGGCTGGGCGCGTCTGCTCCATTCCTGATCGAGGCCGATACCGACAGCGGCTTTGGCGACCCCTTCACGGCCACCACGACCGACAACTCCATCGCGCTCACAGACCTGCGTCGCGGGACCGAAAAGCTGGACATCGACACCTACTTCTGGCGAGTCACGGGCACCGGCTTCGGGCTCACCAGCGAATCGACCACCCGGTCCTTCACCACTGCCCCCGGGTACGGTGAGGCTGGCTCCCCCGGCGTCGACTGTGCACAGGTGCGCGACCGCGGCGACAACCCTCCGACCGGTCTGTACTGGATCGACGCCGACGGCAGCGGCAGCCGACCAAACCGGCAGGTCTACTGCGAAATGGACATCGACGGCGGCGGCTGGATGCTCGTGTTCAACCTCGACACATCCGACGGCAACTGGCAGTACTACGACGTCGGTTTCTGGTCGAACACCGGCAGCACCGGCTCGGCGGTCAATGCCCGCATCGGCGACTACCGGGACGCGGACCTGTTCACAAACCAGGGCGGCAGTGCCTTGATGATCCAGGTGCACGAAGAGGGCGTCGAGACGGCTTGGCGCTCGTGGAACCTGATCAGCACCAACTCCATGCGTCAGTACTTCAATGGCGGCTACAACCAGACCATCACCAGCGGCATCCGCGACTCGGGCAACATCGGGGACCTGGTGGCGACCGAGCCCATGATTCAGGACGCGGGACAGGTCATCATCAACAACGAATACGGCGGCCAGGACAAAGAGCGCATGTCAAACAGCGCCAACGGCTACAGCAACAACGCCGGCGGCGGCCTCGGCACCTACTACGACTACGGCATTCCCACATGCACGCGCCCCTGCGCCGACGCCCAGATGACGGGCACGAGCACGTGGGCCAGCGGCAACATCGGCACCGACATTCACCCGAACAGCGGCTGGGGCACGCCCTCGGGCCAGAACTACGACTACGCGATCTTCATTCGCTAAGACCGATGGTCGCCGCCGTTGCTCACGGGTCCGCTGGCTCCCTCAAGCGCGAGCCGTTTGGGCCTCTTCCGCGTGTGCGGAGTCGAGCAACTTGTGGCCCGCCACAAGCAGCATGAACACGGTCGATGGCACGGCCACGAACAGCACGATGGAATCGTTCGGACCATCGACAACGTAGGACAGCACCCGGGCACCGATCAGCACCAAGACGAAGATCGCACCCGGGCGCACGTACTCGAGCTTCGCGGTGACCGCACCGAGCAGCACGGACGACCCGACGGCGATGACCGACGCACCGAGCATGCCGCGCAGGTTGGACAGGCCCTCGGCCCCTTGCGGGACGAGAAGCAGCTTGTCGGCGGCACCGGCGGGGTTGAACAGGAACATCAAACCCGACATCAAGATGAACAGACCGGGGATGGCGAAGAGGACACGGGCGACAGTGAGCTTGTTCATGGGAATCTCCACAAGGGCTAGGCAATCTGGCGTTCGGCGGGCAGCGAAATCGCGCCCGCAGCTGTCTCACAGACGCGCCAGAGCGCCTGCTGGAAGTTGGGGTCGGTGAACAATTCGTTCATCGGCTTCTGGTCGGTGATCGGTCCAAGCGCTGTGCCCTCGGGGGCTCCAAGCAGGTCGCCGTGCTGCCCGACCTCGCCGGCCAAGCACCGCAGGCACTTCGCGGCGGCGGCCTCTGGCCATTGAGCCTTGCCCAGGGCAACGATGATCGGAAAGGCCAAGCGCTGGAACGCAAACTCCTTCCAAGCGGGCATTCCGGCCGTGCCTCCCGTGCCGCCGATGAGGCCGGGGGTGAACCACACCACCTCGAGGTCGTCGGTCCGGGCCGCGACCGATTGTGCCCACAACGCCGCACAGAACTTCGCGACGCCCAGCGCGTCCACGGGCACGTAGGGCGGACGTCCGGTCCAGTCCCCCGCCAAGTAGCGCTCAAAGTCCTCAACGCTGTCGAATTCGGGCTTTGCGATGCCTCCGGGCACGCCGCGCGCCCCCTCACCACCGATGATGACCACCCGGCAATGGGGTGCCAGGCGGCCGGTGTCCCACAGTGCCCGCAGCGTCGCGTGAGCGCCCAAGACGTTTTTCACGACCGTGCGCTCGATTGCAATTCCGCCCAGGGACGTCGTCTGGACCTCGTCCGACCAGACCCAGCCCCCGGCCTGCAGGAAGACCACATCGTAGGGCCTGTCCGGCAGGGCCTGCACAGCGTGGTCTATCGCCTGCACATCGAGCATGTCGAAGCCGCCCGCAGCGAGGGCGCGGTCCGCCGAAGCGCCCGTCTTGGTAACGGCCAGTTCTCGAGCCGCTTCGGCCTTGTCCAGCGAGCGACACGCCAGCACCACCGACGCCCCCTCGCGCAACGCGCCGATGGTTGTGGCGAGGCCGAGACCTCCGTTTGCACCGGTAATGAGCACGCGCTTGCCTTCGAGAGTCATTGCTCCCTCCTCATGCACTCAATATAAAGCTGCAGTTGCGCTGCGTCGCTAAGCAGAAACTCAGTTGATATCTGCAAAAACGCAGATACGCTGTGTGCATGGACTGGAACGACCTTCGCACGCTTCTGGCGGTCGCCGACCACGGCGGGCTGCAAGGAGGCGCCCGCGCGCTGGGTGTGCACGCGACGACGGTGTCGCGGCGCATTCGCGAGATCGAAGACGGCGAGGGCGTGGCGCTGTTCGAGCGCTACCGACACGGGGTCTCGCTCACCGATGCGGGGGCTGAAGCCATCGAGACCGCAAGAGAGGTGCAGCGCATGGTCGATGGTCTATCAGCGCGCCTCGAGGGCCGAGATGCCCGGCTCGAAGGCACCATCCGTCTGACGTCGGTCGACAGCATCCTGCGGCTGTGGATGCCCCACTTCCAGACCTTTCGACAGCGCTACCCCGACATCCGGGTCGAGCTCTCGTCCGGCATGGACCTGGCGAACTTGACCGAGCGCGAGGCGGACGTGGCGGTGCGCATCGCGGGCTCAGCGCCGGAGCACCTGATCGGCTCTCGGGTGTGCGACGTTGCCCACGCGGTGTACGGCTCGCGCGCCCTGATCGCACGACACGGCATGCAAGCGGGCCGAGGCGACTACCCGTGGGTGGCCTACGACCTCTCTGTCTTCCGCGGCGTCGACCGGTACTTGGCCGCGCGGTATCCGCAGGCCCGAATCGCCATGCGCGTCCCTCGAATCGATCTGCTCGTCGCTGCAATCGAAGCGGGCATGGGCATTGGCATCCTCAACTGCCACGTCGGCGACTCCAGCCCGAACCTGCGGCGCATCGGGCCAGCTGACGCCGGCAAGACCGGTCTGTGGGTGCTGACGCATCCCGAACTCAAGGGGGCTGCCCGCATCAGCGCCTTCACCGCATTCCTGCGAACCGTCGTGGGGCAGGAGCGAGACCTGTTCGAAGGGCGCTGCCCACGAGTCGATGCGGTCGAAGAGGGCTAGCCGGCGCGCATCGCTCCCCAAGCTTCGAACCGCCCGGGGGTCTGCTAAAGTGGCCGGTTGAGCCATCCCATGCACCATGCCTTCAGCCCTCTGCTCCTCATCGCTTTGGTGTCCTGTACCGGCGCCACGGACACCGAAGACACCGAGATCGTCACAGGAAACGTGTCGCCAACCTGCGAAATCTTGAGCCCACAAGCCGATCTCACTGGCGGGAATTCGGTGACGGTCCAGGGTCGGGTCGTCGACGCCGAGAGCCTTGCCGAGGATCTGGTCGTCACCCTGAGCTCGGGCATTGTCGGCGACCTCGACACAGCGTCCCCGGTGACCGGGGGCACCGTCGAGCTGACCGGCACCGGGCTGACCTCTGGCGCGCACCTGCTGACCATGACGGGAACCGACCCCGACGGTGGCAGCTGCGAAGCCACCGTGCTCTACACCGTCGGCGTGGCCCCAGCAGTCATCATCACGACTCCCGCATCCGGCGTCGTCGTGCCGCCTTCGGGCCTCTTCGCCGCCACCGTGAGCGACGAAATCGATCTCCCCGAAGACATTGCTCTGCTGTGGAGCTCGAGCGTCGATGGGGAGCTGGGGTCCGCGTCCGCGGCTTCGGACGGCACCGTGGTGTTCTCCGTCACGGGCCTGAGTGCGGGGCCTCACCTGATCTCGCTCACGGCCACCGATTCCCACGGCCTGAGCAGCAGCACGTCGGTCAACGCCATCGTCAACGGCCCACCGTCCGCACCGGTGGTGAGCATTGCTCCAGACCCGGCAGGCACCGGCGACGACCTCGTCGCGAGCCTGACTACGGCGAGCGTGGACGTGGAAGGAGACGCCATCGCCTACGTGTACGAGTGGACGGTCAACGGCACCGCTGTCGGAGGCGACAGCGCCTCCCTGGCCTCTTCCTTCACCACCCGCGACGACGCCGTGACGGTCACGGTCACCCCGTCGGACGTCCACTCTGACGGCCCCGAGGGCACCGCTTCTCTGACGGTCGGCAACTCGGTGCCAACGGTGTCGTCGGCGTTCATCACCCCGGGGACTGGGGCCACGCGAGCCGATACGCTGGTTTGCCAGCTCGTTGGCTTCGAAGACCTCGATGGCGATGGCGACGCCTCCAAGTTCCATTGGGAGGTCAACGGCACCAATGTCGCTTCTGGTGACCTGCTCGACGGGGTGCACGTCGGCGGAGACTCTGTCGTCTGTGTCGTCACGCCGAACGATGGAATCGAGGACGGGCCGACGACCAGCTCGCCAGCACTCACCATCACCAACACCCCGCCGTCTATGACCGGTGTCTCGCTGGGACCAGCCTCGGCGACAGGGAACGACACGCTGACCTGCACGCCAAGTGGCGGGTTCGACGCGGACGGCGACGCCCTTCGCTACATCTACGAGTGGACGGTGGCCGGCTCGGTCCTGTCCGGCGAGACCGGCGGCACCTTGGTCGGGCAGTTTGCCAAGGGACAGTCCGTGATCTGCGCCGCACAGCCTGACGACGGCACAGACCGGGGCAGTCAGGTCACCTCATCGAGCCTGACCATCAGCAACGCCGCCCCCGTGATGGACAGCGTTGGCCTCACTCCCAACCCGGGCCGTGAAGCGGACACCTTGACCTGCGACGCCGAGGCCACTGACGCCGACGGAGACAGCGTTGGGTTCACCTACCTGTGGACCGTCAACGGCAGCGAGGTCAGCGCATCCGGCAGCACCTTGACGGGGTCTTACTTCAACAAAGGGCAGTCCGTCAGCTGCACGGCGACGCCTCGGGACACAGAGCTGCTCGCCGGCACCGCGATGGCGTCCGGAACGGTCTCGATCGAGAACACGCCTCCCGCGGCCCCCGACCTCACCTTGAACGACACCACGGTCGTCGACGACCTGGTGTGCGGCGTCGCTCAGCTCATTCCGGACGCCGATGGGGACGCCATCAGCTACACCATCCGGTGGGAGCTCGATGGCTCGCCTTGGAGCGGCACAACCGGCACGGGCAGCTACCCCGACGACTACATTCCATTTGCTCAGACCACAGTGGACGACTCGTGGCAGTGCTTCGCCATTCCCGACGACGGAGACGTCACGGGACCCGAGGCCAGCAGTGATGTGGCCCTGATCGGACCCGACACCCTCTACCCATTCACCAGCCATACCTTCACAAGCTGCGGAATGGAGGACAGGACCGGGCCGACCTCCGCTCAATGCCTGGCCAGCTACCCGACCTGGGCCGACGACACCTCCAACTTCACCGTGTCGGCCGGCATTCAGCTGTGGACGGTGCCAGCGACCGGCACGTACTTGTTCACGCTCAACGGCGCCCAGGGCGGCTCCACGTCCTCGACCGGCATCCCAGGATTCGGCGCCCGCGTTGTGGGCCGAACGACCCTGACTGCGGGCGAGGTCATCCACATCCTGGTCGGGCAGCAGCCAACGGCCACCTCCCGGTACTCCGGCGGCGGTGGCGGCGGCAGCTTCGTCGTACGCAGCAACGACACGCCGCTCTTTGTCGCGGGCGGCGGTGCTGGGGCCACGAACACGAGCCTTGCCGGCCAGGGCGGCCGCACCACGACCGCGGGTGGAACCTCGAGCTCGGGACAGGTCGGAGGCACCGGCGGCAACGGCGGAACCGAGTCGGGCACGGGCACGGGCAACGGCTCCGGAGGCGGCGGCCTGCTGACCAATGGAGAGCACGGCGACAACGGCAACTACGGCACCCGCGGCGGATTCGCCTATGTCAACGGCGGCAACGGCGGCAACCTGTGGGGCCCCAACCGCGGCGGCAACGGCGGCTTCGGCAGCGGCGGTGGATGCGGCAACTACGGCTCGGGCGGTGGTGGCGGCTACTCCGGCGGCGGAGCGGGCAGGTCCAACGGCTTCGTCGGCGGTGGCGGCGGCTCGTACAGCATCGATTCGTCGGCCACGCTCACCGCGAGTGCAAACTCCGGTCACGGGTCGGTATCGGTCGTCCTCGAATAGTCAGGCGGGAAGCATCTGGGTCAGCCAGTCCCGAATGCACTCGACCTCGTCCATGCACAGCTCATGGGCCATGGGGTAGGTGTACCACTCTGCAGGTCGGCCATCGCGGGACACCGTCTCGTATGCCAGCCGCCCGCGCTCGGTGGGCACCACGCTGTCCAACGTGCCATGACAGGACATCGTCGGCGTCATGGCGTTGGCTGGACTCGCTTCGTCGTCCACAGTGTCGGGCAGCACCAGGTAGCCGCTCAGAACAAGGATTCCCGCGAGGGTCTGCGGGTGGCGCAGGCCCACGTGCAGCGCCATGGCAGCCCCCTGACTGAACCCAGCGAGCACGATGCGTTCAGCAGGATGCCCTCGGGCGATTTCGCGAGCAATCAGCGCTTCAATGCGCTCGGTGGACTCTCGAATGTGCACCGCATTCTCGCGCCCAGGCACCGCATCCCAAGTCAGGATGTCGTACCAAGCCCGCATCACCAGACCGTTGTTGATCGTCACCGGCATGTTCGGCGCGTGCGGGAAGACGAAGCGCACGTCCGGCAGCCCAAGCTGCGGAACGACTGGCTCGAAGTCGT
>CAYYHT010000170.1:0-11939 GCA_964471355.1 uncultured Enterobacteriaceae bacterium | reverse complement strand
GGTCGGTGGTGCCGTAGTTGGCCGCGCCATCGGACTTGCGGATGACAAGCACGGCCTTCTTGAGGGCCTTGCCGTCTTCAGGGCCGAACTTGATGATGACCGCCCCGCTGTCCTCGATGGCGACACCCGAGTCGATCAAGCGCAGAACCAGAGGCTGCACTTCATCGCGGTAGTGGCTCTCGCCATAGGTGACGTCGAACTTGATGCCAAAGCGCGCGTAGATGCCGTCGAACTCCTTCATGGACTCGTGAACAAAGTCGGTCCACAGCTCCCGGTTCTCGGCGTCTCCGCGCTGCAGCTTGGCGGTCTCGGCACGGGCGCGGTCCGCGAGCGTGGGGTCGGTCTCGACGCGGACACCGAACTCCTGGTAGATGCGCTGCAGCTCGCCAATGGGGTCGGTTTGGTAAGCATCAGCATCGCGCCAGTCATGCCAGCCCACGATGAGCTTGCCGAACTGGGTGCCCCAGTCGCCGAGGTGGTTGTCGCTGACCACGGTCCAGCCCGTGAACCGGTACAGGCGGTCGATGGCATTGCCGATCACCGTGCTGCGCAGGTGGCCGACATGCATCCGCTTGGCGATGTTTGGCGAGCTGTAGTCGATGACCATGGTCTTGCCTTCGCCCGGCGTGGGTGCGCACAAGCGGTCATCAGCGGCACGCCTGGCCACATCAGCGGCCAGGTGAGCGTCCCCGACGCGGAAGTTCAGGAATCCCGGACCCGCCACTTCGACGCTTCCGACCAGGCCGTAGCCGGGCATTGCATCGGCAATGGCCTGGGCGACTGCGCGCGGATTGGTGCGCAGGGACTTGCCCAGACGAAACGCGTAGTTGGACTGGTAGTCGCCATGTCGGGGATCGCCGGTAGGCACACACGGTTCGAGGGGAACGGGAGAATCGGCGTGGCCGGCCGCGATGGCCGCCTCGCGAACGAGTTCAGTGAGCTGTGCAGCCAATGTGGTCATGATCGGGTGTTAATCCTGCGCCCGTGACCACGCCCGATCTCAGTGCAGCCGACCGATGGCTGGCCGCACGCTCTGCGGCCGAGCGCAAGCAGATGGGTCAGTGGCCGACTCCCTGGTGGCTGGTTGTCGCAGTCACTGAACGCGTCGTGGCGCAGCTGCCCATGTTCGCCAAGGTGCTCGATCCCGCATGCGGAGACGGCCGATGGCTCGTAGCCGCCGGCCAGATTCGGCCCGATCTGAAGCTGTTCGGCACCGACCTGGACCCAGCCGCCATTTCCGCTGCCCGCGCCACGCTGGCCTCCGCGGGAGTCACGGCAGAGCTCTCCGTGGCCGACGCGCTGGCCGACCCATCTCCCCTGCCCGACGTTGAGCTCGTGGTGGGCAACCCACCCTATGTGCGGCCGCAGAACCTGCCGACAGCGATGCGAAAGGACCTATGGAGCCGCTTCGCCACGGCCACCGACAAGTCCGATCTGTACACCTGCTTCGTCGAGCGTTCCATGGCCACCGCTCCGCGCACCGCACTGGTGATTCCCGACACTTGGCTTCACATGGCCAGCTTTGCGGCGCTGCGCAAGGCCGTGCTGCAAGCGGGCTGCGATGGCGTGTACCAGCTGCCCAAGAAGTCGTTCGACGGCGCAACGGTCAACGCCGTGGTCCTGCTGACCGGGCCAGATGGGTCACTGCGCGCGGGCACGCTGTCACCAGACGGCTGGCATGAGCAGGGGCCGCTGGGCATCAGCTCGGACGCCTGGTCCCTGACCGGTCCCCTGCCCGAGCTCGCCGGCACGCCGCTGACCGAGTTCGTCTCGATCCACATGGGCGTCGTGTGTGGGGACTACCCCAGGTATGTCCACTTCGGCCGCTCTCATGCCGACGACCAGCCCACCTGCCGCGGCCGAGATGTGTCCCGTTGGTCCATCGCCGATCGGGACGAGTTTGTACGCTACGACCCCAAGGACATGCTGCGGCGCAAGCCCTATGTGGCCCCGAAGCACGCTGGAATCTTCGCGGTGCCCCAAAAGCTTGTGCTCGCGGGCGCGAGCGGCACAGAGCTTCGCGCGGCGATGGACACCGAACAGCGATTCCCGCTGGACAGTTGCTATGTGCTCCTCCCCAAACAACCAGATCTCGACCTGTACGCGGTGTTGGGCTTTTTGCTCTCTGCCCCTATCGGCTCTTGGTACGGAGCGCGCCACCGCGGTGCGCGGGTCAAGGGAGTGGAGGTGGCGCGAATCCCCCTGCCAAGTGCCGGTTGGGAAGCGGTGGCAGCGGCTGCGCGAGCGCAAGATGACGAGGGATTGAACACCGCCGTCCTCGCGGCGTACGCTGCGCAGTCCGATGGCGAAGGTTGAGAGCGAGCTACACGCCGGCAGTGGGTTTCCAATGCCGGCCTATGACAAGAACCGCCCCCCACACGGCGAAGTCACGTGGGTGGAGGGCGACGAGCGCATAGCCTCGACTTCAGGCCCCTCCATTCAGCTGTTCATCGACCTGTACATTCCCCGATGTGCACGCGATGAGCTGTTCATCGTCATTCGGCTCAAGGACACCGCAGGCTACCTGCCGGCCGGAGACGAAGACTACCGCGACGACGACGAAAACCTTGCTGTAACCGCAATTATCGACATGCCCGATGATGGTGTGGCCGACAAGGTCGAGGCCATCATTCCCTACGTCGTGCTGCCCCAAGGCTGCGGCGGACTGATGGAAGCCGAGATCGCGGTCTTTGGCGACGAAGGCGACCTGGTCGCGCTGTCCTACTACCCCATCGAGCTGCCCGACGACATCGACCGAAGCCCCGATGTGTTGACGGTGATGACGCACGTGCTGGTCGCGCTGATGCGCTCCGAAGGCAGCCTCACACGGCACGGCGTGCGACTCGTGCGCACGTTGTTGCTCGACAACTTCGAGCTCGACGAGCTCGGCGACGCGTTCTTGCGCCGCATCCTCAAGATTGCCAACCGCACCCACCACAGCCCCGACACCCTGGCCGAAGTGGTGGACCTCGTGGTTCCCAAGTCCGCTCACGAGCGCTTTGTGCACCTGCTGTACGCCGCCGCGAAGTTCGAGCACGAGGACGAAGACGAGATCACCAGCAAGCAGCAGCGATTCATCGTTCTGCTTCTCGAAGCCTGCAACATCCACGACCACCAGCGGTTCGGCCCTGCCGGCCTGCGCCAGTGGTACGACGTACTCGAGATGGAAGCGGGGGCCTCGTTCCCCGCCGTCAAGAAGCAGTACAAGCGAATGGTGCGCGACTACCACCCTGACCGGGTCCACGGCCTGGCACAGGGATTTGTCGACTACGCAAATGAACGCATGATCGCGTTCAACGAAGCCTATGAAGAGTTGGAGCGAGCTCTTGACGAAAAGCCCGTAGAGGCCACCGTCGAGATCGACTTCGACTGAAGGAATCCATGACTGATCGCAGCGAGATGTTCATCGAAGGACTGGCCCAGGAGAGCGTGCGTGAGCGCGCGGCTGCACTGGCAGAGTTGAGCCGTGCCGAGCTGGACAACCCAGCGGTATTGGCGGCGGTGATGAACATCGCCGGAGACGAACGCGAAGTCCCTAGTCGGCATGCGCCGAAGACGGCCGTCGACCCCTTCTCCTCCTTCTTTGCGGGGGGAATCACCGGAGACGAGGCTCCTGCCACTGCCTACACCATCGCGGACTTCGCGTCGGACAAGGTCATGGAGCTGGGTTTTGTGGGCACCAACGAGGCTGCCCTGGCGATTGCCGGAGCACTCAAGGACGAACCGGTGAGCGAAAAGCTCGGAGGCTGCGCTGCGCGCCTTCTCGGAGTGATCCAGTGGGTCGACGAAGAGGCTGCCGTGCGCGCCATTCTGCCTGCATTGCTCAAGGCTGATCTGACGCTGTTCGAGGCCCTGCCCGGACTCAAGTCCGATGGATTGAAGGCCGCGGTCGGCCTGGCCCTGCACCCGTACGCACGACGCGCTGTCAACGAGCTGCTGAACCATCCGGTCGCCGGAGAGCTCTGCTACAAGGCGATCAAGAAGGTGCTGATGACGGGCTCGCTCGACCCGAGCGAAGTCGAGGCCATGGAGCTGCTTGGCCTGCTGTCGGGCTGGACGGGAGTCGCCAAGGGACCGGCCAAGAAGCTGGCGCAGAAGTGGCCATGGGCCGTGGGCTTCCAGGCCTTCGACGACCCTGACGCGGGGCCTGTCTTTGGAGAGTGGCTGCAGAGCAATCCCGAGGCACCGCCCGAGCTCGCCAGCATGCTCGAGCGAGCCATGCTGTCCCGTCCGGGCATCGAGAACTTCCCGCTGGTCACCTTCCTGGAGTGGGGCGATGGTGGCTGCGCCGTCATCAAGCGCTGGAAGTGGGGCACTCAGTGCGCGCCGCTGCTGCAGCGCTGGGTACAGCAGTGGTGGCAGACGGGCGAGCGCTCCGAGCGTGCTTGGGAGGCCATCCTCTTGCTGCTGCAGGTCGGCGAGCATGGACCCGTCAACGAGGCAATCACCGGCAGCTTCAGTGCCGATGGCGACCGGGCAGTGCCTTGGGACAAGAAGTTCTTCAAGCTCATGGCCGAGGCCAGCCCACCGGTCGAGGGCTTGCTGGGCGGGCTCGATACGCTGGGGCGCGCCAATCCCAAGCGCATTGGCGAAGTCGCACCGGCACTGATCATCGCAGCCGGCGTTGATACGGACTCGATGCGCGACTTCGCCGAGGCGATGTTGAGCATGGCCGAGGCGTCCGAGTGGGAGAACCGTGCCGCACGCAAGGGCATCGTGCACTTGGTCAAGAAGGACGTCGACGTCCAGGGTCTGCAGCCGGTGATCGACGCCATCGAGGATCCGGCCCTGACCGCACGTCTCGATGAGGTCTGGCCGCAACTTCTGCAGGAATAGCCGCGGTGAAGATCGAGCGCCGACACGTGCTGGCTGCCATGGCGGGTACCGCAGCCGCCGGTGCGGCGGGGGTGGGCACGGTCGCGTTTACCTGGTGGGATCCGGTGCCTGGCCAGGGACTCAAGGTGCTGTCGCAGCATGAGTACGAGGTCATTCAATCCCTGGCCGAAGCCTGGATGCCTCGAGGGGGAACTCCGGAGCTGTCCGGCGCCGATGCCGAGCTGGGGCGCTTTCTCGATGGAATGCTGCAGCACATGCCACCGCTCGAGACGACCGGCCTGAAGCTGCTGATTCAGGCACTCGATGACGGCACCCTGCTGACCGAGGGCGCCACATTTCACAGCCTGTCGCTGGACCGTCGGTCGCAACTGCTGGCCGAGTGGCTGAGCTCGAGAAACACGCTGCTGCGCAGTGCTGTCATGGCGTTGATGGCTCTGATGGCGATGGGCTGGACGACCCACCCCGAGGTCGTGGTGTATGTGAACGAGAACTTTCAGTGCAGGTTCGGACTGTGATTCGAGACTGGAGCCACGCCAAGGGCCAGACCGAGCTCAAGACCGACGTCGTCATCGTCGGCGGAGGCCCCGGAGGCGCTGCCGTGGCCAGAGTGCTGTCCCAAGCGGGCGTTGGCGTTGTGCTGGTCGAAGAGGGACCGGCCCAGCCGAACTTCCGCCCCAACATGGCCCACACCCAGCGCTTTCACATGCAAGAAGGGGGTGCCATCATCGCGCGCAGCCGGTCTGGCGCCCTCATGCCCATTGCTGCGGGACGAGGTGTCGGAGGTGGCAGCCTCATCAACTCCGCCATCTGCTGGCGAACACCGGACCACGTGCTCGACGACTGGATTCCATTGCTCGATGGGGATGACCGGTTCAGCCCCAGCCACATGGCACCTGTCTTTGACGAGATTGAAGCCATCATCGGCGTGTCCGAGACCCCCGAGCGCATTGCTGGCGAGAACAACAAGCTGATTGTGCGCGGTGCCACAGCCCTGGGCCTCCCTTGTGGCCTGCTCAAGCGCAACACACCCACGTGCAGCGGCTGCGGCTTGTGCAACTACGGCTGCCCGGTCGGTGGGAAAGCGAGCGTCGACCGCAACTTGGTGCCGATGGCCGTCGCAGCCGGCGCCATCGTGCAGGCCGACAGCCGAGTCGATTCGATCCTGACCCACGGCGGGCGCGCCAGCGGCATCCGGGCTCGCGTGCTGCACCCACAGACGCGCGAAGAAGTCGGCCAGCTGACCGTCACCGCTGGCCGGGTCGTCATCTGCTGTGGAGGCATTGGGACCCCACGCCTGTTGCACGCGTCAGGTTTGGCAGATCGACTTGGCCCGGCGGTCGGCAAGGGGCTGCATGTGCATCCCGGAAACGCAGTGCTTGGCCTGTGCGACGAGCCGGTGCACATGTGGAAGGGTGCGACCCAAGGCGCTTGGTTCGAGGATCCAGAGCTGCCTGGGGTGTTGCCCCACTCCATGTCGGGTCCACCTGGAGTCATCCTGTTGACTCTGGGCAAGACGGGCCTGGCCGCCAAGGCGTCGATCACCGAAGACCTGCCTCGCGTCTGCGGCGCTCTGGTCATGGTCTCGGACAAAGGCGACGGCACGGTTGGGGCCCGGTCCGACGGACGTGCCGATGTCACCTACAGCTTCGCGGACGAAGACGTGGAGCGCATCAAGAAGGGCATGTTCACCGCCGCCCGCGTGCTTGTCGCCGGCGGTGCCAAGTCGCTGTTCTGTCCCGTGGCCGGCGTCGGCATCCACAACAGCCCTCAATCCCTGCGCGGCTCTCTGCAGGACAAGACCATCGCGGACTTTGGGCTGTACGCGGCCCATCCCATGGCCACCTGCCGCATGGGGGCTGACCCAGAGAAGAGTGTGGTCGCTGCAACCGCCGAGGCACACGGACTGCCTGGACTGTTCATCGCGGATAGCTCGGTGTTTCCGACGTCGCTCGGCGTAAACCCGCAGGTGACCACCATGACCATGGCGACGATGATCGCGCGCAGCATGCTGTGAAGTGAGCGCCGCTACCTTCGTTTGCGTGGATGTTTGGTCCCGCGCAGCGGCTTGGCAGTGAGCGGGTCCTCGGGCCACGCGTGCTTTGGGTAGCGGGCGCGCAGCTCCTTTCGGATCTCGGGCCACGTTCGGGCCCAGAATCCCGCCAAGTCATCGGTGATCTGCTGCGGGCGCTTGTTGGGTGCCAACAGGTGCAGTCGCACCGGCACGCGACCGCTGGCCACCCGCGGCGTCTCGGCCAAGCCAAACATCTCTTGCATGCGCACGGCCAGAACAGGAGGCTCGCCTGCCGTGTACTTCAGTCGGATGCGGCTGCCGCTTGGCACGGTGATCTGCTCGGGCGCGTGGGTGTCCAAGGCCGAGGTCTGCCGCCAGTCGAGAGCGTCTCGTAGGGCGCCCAAGAGCGGGGCCTTTCGCAGATCCGCAAAGGAGCGGCGACGGATCGCGAGGCGACGGATGACGTCGGTGAGGTCCGTCAGGTCGGGCAACTCGAGCTCTGGCATCCACAGGGCTAGCGAGCCGACTCGCTGCAGAAACTCGACGACTCCTGGGTCACCGAGAGCCAGGGCCCGGGTTGGGTCCGCGATGGCCTGCTCGGCGAGCATCTGTGACGCGGCACCGGCATCGACCTTGGCGCTGTGCTCGTCGAGGATCAACGCCCCATAGCGCGCGCGGCGAAGACCGAGCACGCGGAAGCCATCGGGGTCCCAGATCGCCTCGACCGCCGTCGTGATGGCGTCTTGGTCCAGCCAAGCCCGTTCGACGGCCGACGCAATGTGCACATCCGCATCGCCCTTGCCCCCTTCGACTTCAATGCAGACAAAGAGCTCGGCCTCTCGCACAGCACTGCGGGCCGACAGCTGCACACCCCGGCCTTGGGCGGTCACTGCTCGGGGCGAACCTGGCTGTCGGCGCTTGGCCAGCCGGTCTGGCCAGCCCGCCAGCAGCGCACGGCCAATTGCCTCTTCGCGACCCGCGGCTCGGCCTTGCGAGGACACCTGACGGCGAAGCTGCTTGGCAACGCGGTGCACGGCGTGGTGGTCCGACGTGACCCGCTCCATCCGGTCAAACACATCTGAATCCGAGCTGTGTTGGGGACGCACACCGCGATGGATGTCGCGCTCAGACAGCAGGGCGGCGGCCAAGGCTCCCGCGTCACCATGGCCCAGTGCCGCCGCTTCGAGAAGCATGCGGGCCAGACGAGGATGGACCGGTAGCCCCACCATGCGCCGACCAAGCTCGGTTGGCTGCCCCTGCCTGACCGCACCGAGCTTCTGCAGCAGCTGCACCGCTGTGGTCAAGGCGGCAGAATCAGGCGCCTCGTACCAGGGGAACGCGGCCAGATCGGTCTCGCCCCAGCACAGCAGCTCTAGAGCCGTACCGGCAAGGTCCACTCGATGCAGTTCTGGAGGGGTGCGGGGGGCTAGGCGCTGTTGGGTGGGCCGCGTCCACAATCGATAGCAGATGCCGGGCGCGGTTCGACCGGCGCGACCGGTGCGTTGATCTGCCGATGCCGCGCTGATGTGCTCCTGAACGAGTCGGTCGAGTCCCGACGCCGCATCGTGGCGCACCATCTTGACCAGGCCGCTGTCCACGACGGCGGTGATTCCAGGGATGGTTACCGAAGACTCGGCAACATTGGTGGCCAGCACGACCTTGCGACCCGGACCTGGGCGCAGCACGGCATCTTGTTTGTCCGGCGAGAGCGCCCCATACAACTGCAGGACTTGGACATCGGACAGCGAGCGCAGCTGCTCGTCGGCTCGCCGGATCTCTCCGATGCCCGGCAAGAACACCAGCACATCGCCGTCGGTCTCGCTCAGTGCCTTGCGGACAGCCGTCGCCACCTGCTTGCTCAGCCATCGGTCATCGGGACGCTCTAGCCAGCGTACGTCCACGGGAAACTGGCGACCCGGACTCTCGAGCACCGGGCAATCGCCCAGAAATGCGGCCACCGGACCGGGGTCGAGGGTTGCGGACATCACCACCAATCGCAGGTCGTCTCTGGCATCGAGCTGCACGCGGCGCGTCATGGCGAGGGACAGATCGGTGAACAGGTGCCGTTCGTGAAACTCGTCGAGCACCACGGTGCCGATGCCCTCGAGGAAGGGGTCGCGCTGCAGCATGCGCACCAAGATGCCTTCGGTCACCACCAGAATCTGTGTGGACGCGCTGGCCTTGCGGTCGAAGCGCACGTGATAGCCGACTTCGGTGCCCACCTTGCAGCCGCGCTCCGAGGCGATTCTGCGGGCCGCGGCTCGGGCTGCAAGACGCCTGGGTTCGAGCACGATCACGGGTCCAAAGCCCGCATCGGCCAACGCAGGTGGCACTCGAGTCGTCTTGCCCGCACCGGTGGCGGCGCGCAGAACCGCGGAGTGGTTTGTACCGAGCGCCGCGACGAGCGCTGGCAACGTCTGGTCGACCGGCAGTGGCTGAGCTGGCGCCGTCAGGCCTTCTTGAGGAAGGAGGTCTTGAGGAAGATCGCTGTCTTGTTCACCTTGCCCTCGATGTGGGTCGGGTCTTCCCCAAGGCGGATGTTCTTGACCAGAGTGCCCCGCTTTGCCGTGAAGCCAGCGCCCTTGACCACCAAGTCCTTGATCAGGGTCACCGAGTCCCCGTCCTGAAGCTGTGTGCCATTGCTGTCCACAACCTTGGCCACGTCGCCGGACAGGCCTTCCTTGGCCCATTCGAGCACGTCATCCTCGATGTATAGCTGGTCGAGTAGATCGACTGCCCACGACTGGTCTGGCATGCGCTTGAGCAGCCTCCACGCCAGAACCACCACGGCTTGTTCTTCGCTCCAGGCGGACTCTTGCAAGCAATACCAGTGGTTGGCATCGAGGTCGCCGCCCTCGACCTGAGGAGTGCAGATTTCGCACAGCTGAACCGGCACGCCTCTTGATGGCACTTCATAGGGGGTGGCATCTGAGGTGCCGCACAGGGCGCAAGCGCTGGACATGGTCATGGAATCCTCCGAGATCGCCGTGTTCTAACCGGCACCCAGCCCGATGCGGGTTTGTAGCTCCCGCTTGGGCCGCAACGGTCGTAGACTGCCGAAATGTCCCCGATCAACCTCGACCTGTTCCGGCTCGTCCAACGCCTGCACACCACGCCGATCGCCGAGGTGTGGCAGGCCGAGCACGCAGAGTCTGGTCATCCGGTGGCGGTGCGAATCCTCACGGGTGCGTCGGTGCGCACTCCCGAGGCGGCGACGGTGTTTCGCAATGACATGCGGGCGCTTGCCAGACTCGACCACCCCGACATCGTCCACCTGTTCGACTTTGGCACCATCCCAGACGGAGCCGCGGCCGGCTCAGGCGGTGCACTCACAGCGGGCAGTCCCTACCAGGTGTTGGAGCTCGCCACCGGGGGCAGCCTCGACGTGCGGTCGTCGAACCGAACCGGAAAGCTCCCCTGGCTGGGACTTCAGGCAGTGCTGAACGCCGTTCTTGGCGCACTGGCCCACGCCCATGCTGGCGGCGTGCTGCATCGACGCGTGTCGGCCACCGCCGTCCATCACACCAGCCAAGGCTGGAAGCTCGGTGGATTTGGCGTCGCATGGCAGCAGCCGGGCGATGCGGCGGATGGTGAGCTTGCCCCGGAGGTCCGGTCCGGAGCGTGGCGCGACGAAGGACCCTGGACTGATCTGTACGCTGTCGGCCGAATGGCAGCGAAGCTGGCCGGACCGGACGCTCCGGTCGACTTCAAGGTCTGGGTCCAAGAGATGACCGAGACGCGGCCTCATCGGCGAGTGGCCTGCGCCGCCGATGCCATTGCCTCGCTCGATGCACTCAACGATGAGTCGGATTGGGATGCCGATGCATCGACCCTGATGACAAGCGACGCCATGGAGCTGGGCACGCTGCCTCGAAACTGGCGCAGATCGGAGCGTCCCCTCCCCTCGCCCACCGTCATGGGGGCTGGGCTGCGCCTGTTCGACGTGCGCGCTCATCCGTTCATCGGCCGAACGACGGCTCGCGACACCTTGTGGAACAAGCTGCGCTCTGTCGTCGGTCGCGGCGCCCCCATCGCGGTGCACATTCACGGCGCGGGCGGCGTCGGAAAGTCACGCCTCGTCAGCTGGATTAGCCGCAGGGCTACCGAGTCAGGAGCCGTGGCGGTGCTGTCCGCTGCCCACAGCCAAGGCTCCACACCAGGCGCGGGCGTTCGACGCATGGTTGCCCGCCACATGCGACTCGAACGGCTGAACCGACAGGCGATGAGCCTGCGCATCTATGCCGAGCTGGCCAAGACCGACGACGACACCGAAGACGAAGGGGCGGCACTGCTGTCTCTGGTCGCCCCCGAAGCAGGAGAAGCGGCACAGGGAGCCAAGGAACGCCACGCGCTGGTGCTTCGCGTCATCGCCCGTGCTGCCACCAACCGCGCTGTGATCCTCGTCCTGGAGGACACGCATTGGGACGCGGACGCCCTGGTCATCGCCTTTCGAATCCTGCGCACCCGGCTGCCCGTGCTGATCGTGCTGGTGAGCAACGACGATGAGCTGCCCGGACGCACCCAGGAAGCGGGACTGCTGGAGCGCTTGGCCCCAAGGCTGACGGACATTCCGCTCGGTCCTCTGAGCGACACCGAACGCATCGAGCTCGCCACAAGCCTCGGTTTGGACGAACAGACCGCGGCAGTTGTGGCCGGTGCCACCCAGGGCAATCCCCTGGCTGCTGTACAGATGGTCGGAGCCTGGGCCGAGAGCGGCGGCCTGACCGTCACCACTGCGGGCCTGACCCACCAAGGCGAGGCCGGCCCACCCGCGGACGTGCTTCAGCAGCGATTGAACCGCGCGTTGCACGGCATGCCCGACCACGCACGAGAACACCTGGAGTATGCCGCGGCACTCGGTCGCGACATCGATGAAGACGAGTGGCAGGCCATCTGCGACGACCCGCTGGGCGACAAGTCCTCGGCCATGCAGACCGGGCAATTCGCCTTCTCACCCACCAATGCGCGCATGCGTTTCGCGCTGGTCAACAAGCTGATGGACGGCCGACTGGTCGTCGAGAGCGACCTGGGCTGGGCGTTTTCCCACGAGTCGGTCCGCGAAGAACTTCAGCGGGCCTCGGAACAGGCCGGA
>CAYYHT010000169.1:0-11961 GCA_964471355.1 uncultured Enterobacteriaceae bacterium | reverse complement strand
CGCCTCCTCGGTCTTGACGCCGTCCGGCAGGAACGAGCGCTTGTCGAACAGGGCGCGAAGGTGACGTTGTTGGGCTCAGCCGAGGCCCTGCTTCGGGCGCCGGACCTTGGCGGTGAGGAGTACGGCAGTACGCGCGATCTCATGGCCAAGATGGAGGCCTGGGTGCGCAAGCATCCCGCCGGATCGGTGATCCACGCCTGTGCTGTCGGTGACTATGAAGTGGCGACCGATGCCGGAAAGCTGCCATCTGGTCAAGCCGAGCTGTTGCTGCGTTTGAGCCCCACACCCAAGATTGCCGACCATGTTCGAGGCTGGGGTCTGACGGGCACGCTCGTCACCTTCAAGGCCGCCAGCCCCGAGACCACCGACGACCAGCTGGTGGGTCTCGCGACCCGGCAGCGCGAGCGCACTGCCAGCACACTTGTGTTCGCGAACGTGCTGGGCAGGCTGACCAGCGGCATTGCGCTCGTCGGGTCGACGGTGCAGTGGTTCGACCAGCGCGTCGATGCCATCGGTGCTCTGATCAACGAGATTGTGAGCGGATCTTCCTCCAAACTCTAATCGGTCACATTAGGCATAGTGTTGACATAGCAACCCCGTCTGGTACGATTCCTCTGAGCAAGATCGGAGGATCCACATGCGATTGTCGATGGGCGCAGCCCTCAGCGGCTTCAAGAACCGAGGCCCCGGGCACGAAGAGAAGACACTGGCCCGCGGCGAGCACAACGCGACGGTGATTGCGATTGCGGCCCAGAAGGGCGGCGTGGGCAAGACGACCACGAGCGTGACCTTGGCTTCTGCGTGGGCTCGCTTTCACGGCAAGAAGGTGTTGCTCATCGACCTCGATCCCCAGGGCCATGTGAACTTGGCCATGCGCGAGCAGATCGAGCTTGGCGGCGGCGCCATCTCGGACATCCTCGGCGAGCCCTCTCCCCTTGAAGTGCATGAAATCCGGACCGGTACCTGCGTCGACAACCTGTTCGTCACTCCGGCCGACCCCCAGCTGCTGGGTACCGAAGACCGCATGTCGAGCCGCATCGGCAAAGAGATGGTGCTCAAGAAGGCACTCGAGATCACCCGCAGCCACTACGACATCATCGTGGTCGACTGTCCGCCGAACATCGGCAGCCTGACAGTCAATGCGCTGGTTGCAGCGGACCAAGTCCTGATTCCGACCAATCCGGCCGCCCTTGGCTTGGCGGGTGTGGCGGGCCTCATGAACATCGTGCACGAAGTGCGCGCCCTCAACGTCGAGCTGCTCATCGGGGGCATCATCATGACCCGTCTCGACGGTCGCAACACCCGCAGCAACGAGGCGGTGATGGAGCTGGTCGAAGACAACTTCGGCGACATGCTCATTCCGACCCATATCGGCGTCAGTGACGCGCTTGGCCAGGCACAGCTGTCGGGTCAGGACATCTACGAATACGACGCGAATTGCCGTGGCGCCCAGCAGTACAAAGACCTGGCGGCCCACCTTCTGCAGCGCCTCGAGATCGAGTAGCTAGACCGCCTTGATGCTCTCGTACACGGCTTCATAGGCCTCGACCCGAGCGTCCCAGCTCAGGTCGGCGGTCATGCCGGCACGCTGCATCTGCAGCCAGTCCTCGGGGGCGCTGCTGTACATACTCAGCGCGCTGTACAGTGCGTCGCGAAACGCGTAGCCGTTGAATGGCCCGAAGCGGAAGCCCGTTGCCTGGTCTCCGGCTTCTGCGACGGTCGACACCGAATCGGCGAGGCCGCCGGTGGTGCGCACGACAGGAACCGTGCCGTATCGCATGGAGTACAGCTGATTGAGGCCGCAAGGCTCAAACCGGCTGGGCATCGCAAAGATGTCGGCGCCCGCTTCGATTTGATGAGCGGTCTTCTCGGAGAAGCCAATCCAAGCGCGCATGTTCTTTGGATAGGCGCGTTCGAGGTCCCGCAGCTTTTGCTCGTAGTAGCCATAGGTCGCAGCGGCCGATCCCAGCACCACGATTTGAGCTCCGTTCTGGACCAGCCACGGGATGCTCTCGATCAGCAGGTCGACGCCCTTCTGGGGGTCTAGGCGCCCGACGCATCCAATCAGCGGCACGCGCGGTTCGACGGGCAGTCCCAGCTCAGTCTGCAGCGCCGCTTTGCAGGTCGCCTTGCCCGTCAGATCATCGGCGTCAAAGTGAGCGGGCAGATGGGGGTCGGTGGAGGGATTCCAGATGTCGGTGTCGATGCCGTTGAGGATGCCGGCCACGGAGTCGGCGCGGTGGCGAATGATGGTGTCGAGTCCGAAGCCGCCTCGTGGCCCGGCGATCTCTCGGGCAAAGGTCGGGCTGACAGTGGTGATGGCGTCGGCATGCAGCAGACCACCCTTGAGCAGGCACAGGTCGCCGTACCACTCCAGGGCCCAGGGGCGCATCCAGCGAGGGGGCAGCTCGAGGTCCGAGAAGAGCTTGGCGGGCAGCCTGCCCTGGTGAGCGAGGTTGTGCACCGTCAGCACCACCCGTGCGTCGGGGAACAGCCCGACCGACCGGTAGCTGGCCTCGAGCACAATGGGCAGCAACGCGGTGTGCCAGTCGTGGGCGTGAAAGAGCACATCCTCGCCCAGGGCTTCGCCGTCGACCTCGACCTTGCGGGCGGCCTCGATGGCGGCTCTGGTCAGGGTGGCAAAGCGCAGGTGGTTGTCGCCGTAGCTGCCTGCGCCGTCGCCATAGATGCCGCTGCGCTCGGTAAACATCGGATGTTCGACGAAGACGACCGCGTCATGCTCGCGCTGAAGCAAGCTGAAGTGCACGTCTTGGCGCTGGCCACCGGCGACGACACCGACTGACCCCGCAGGCACAGCTCCCAGAGCCACAGCGTCGATGCTGCCGTATCTGGGGGTGACGGTGAGCATGCGGTGACCCCGGCGACCGAGTGCCGGTCCGAGAGCTCCGACGACATCAGCGAGACCTCCCGTCTTGCTGAAAGGGGCGCATTCGCTGCTGACCTGGACGAGTTTCATGGGCATCGAGACGGAATGTACAACACAAGGGGCCTAGTGCGCGGTGCCTGGCGCTATCTGCCTATCGAGCCAGGATGGCGGCCAGGCTGGGCACGCTTTCATTCGGGCCATAGGCCACGGCGCCAGGAGCCAGGCCGGCGCTGGGTCGACGTCGCAGACTCGCCAACATGCCCAGGCACATCCAGGCAGACAGCAAGCTGATGGCGCCGCTGCTGAAGAAGGGCAGGGACAGGCCAAGGGGGGGCAGCAGACCGAGCGCGCCGCCGACATGGGCCGCGCACTGCAGGCCAAACCAGACGACCAGGGCCAGAGCCAAGAGAGACGAGAAGCGGTCTCGGCAGCGCTCGGCGACCTGCAGGCCGGCGAGCACGATGCCAAACAGGATGGTCATGGCGAAGAGCGTGCCGATGGCTCCCCATTCCTCGGCCATGTGGGCAACGGCAAAGCTGCTGTCGTGGCCGTGCAGGAAGCCGAGGCGCCCTTGGGTGCCAGCTCCCCAACCGTTGCCCAGCCAACCGCCCGAGCCGACCGCGTATAGGCTCTGCAGGGTGCTGTAGCCATCGCCACTCGGGGTGGCTGCCGGAGTCAGGAATCCGCTGGCCAGTGAGCGGTGGGCGGGGCTGAGTGCAGCGATCCCGAGAGGCACAGTCACCGCCGCCATGAGCGCCCAGAGCACCACAAAGCTACGCGAGACACCTGCGGTCCACAGCACGGTGATGGCGGTGGCCAACACCAGCATGGCGGCGCCGGGAGCCCCCCACACCGTAAGCAAGATCGCCGGAAGAGCGGTGGCAACCGCGATGCGCATCCAGTCGAGGGGACCGCGTATCGGATTGGGTCGGGCGGCTTCGTTGGCCAGCACCATGGGTACGGCGATTGCGGCGAGCGCAGGAAGGGGCAGGGCGGTGGCCCAGGTCTGGCCCAATGTCATGGCGATGATGCCGACCAGCATGGTGGCGATTGCGATCAGCCACGCCGGACGCGCCATGGCGCGGAGCCGAGCCGGGCTCAGGCTCGAGCCGACGATGAATGCCGCGATTCCTCCCGCGCCGGCGAGCAGCTGGGTGGTGAAGTTGTCGGTCAAGATGCCGCCGCTGCCCGTCGACGTGCCGAACAGGTTCACCAAGCCAAGGGATGTCGCCAGGGCGGCCAGCAGGAATAGCGGGGCGGCACTCATCGGGTCTCCTGCCAGGCGGTCAACACGGCTGAGCCGATGGGCTCGGCAGTGCCGGGGGATTGGGTGACCACCGCGAGTGCCACTTCGGGGGCGTCGCTGGGGGCGAAGGCGACATAGAGTTGGCCGTCGGCGCTGACTTTGCCCGACTCGTCGACCGCGATTGCGGGCGACATGGTGCGCATTCCGCCGCGCAACTGGGCGAGTACGTCAGGGTGCAGATGGGTGGCTGTGGCTGGCCCACGCTCGGTCGGGGTCTCGATTCCATCGAGATTGATGGTTCGATCGACCAGCCAAGGGGTGGGTCGGTCGCCGCCATTGGCGATGGCGGCGGTCATGACGGCCAGCTGCAGGGGAGTGGCAAGGGCTGTCTGTCCGGGCTGGGGCGCGCGTCCGGGTTGCTCGGCGAGTACCGCTACCCCCGTGGCTTGACCGAAACCAAGCTGTTGCGCAGTGGTGTGCAGCAGCTGTGGCCCCAGGTCGCCGCCGACGGCATCGGTCCAGCTGTCACAGGTCAGCGCCAGGGATTGCCACAGATCGACGTGCCCGTGTTCGCGGCATCGCACTGTGAAGTCTGGCGGAACGCCGTTGTCTAGGGCCGATGCGGCGGTCACAAGGTCCAGAATTTCGGCGGGGTTTCGCACCGAACGGTGCGTCCGGTCGATCAAGACGCCGGACCTGCCCAGCTCCATCCAGCGCTCTGCGGGCACCCCTCCGGCCAGCTCATCGGGGTCAAAGTCTGGGCCAGAGACCCAGGCCAGAACTGCTCCGGTGTGTGCATCCAACAACACGGCGGCTCCGGTGTTGCCTGCGAAGGCCCGCTCGGCGGCGAGTTGAATGCGCATGTCCAGCGTCAGCACCACATCGGAGCCAGCGCGAGCCGGCTGGTGGTGCTCCTTGGCCGAGGTGGTCAGTCGCTGGGACCAGGAGCCTCTACCGGTGGCTGGGGCTCCGCTGGAGTCGATCAGTCGGAAGGACTCGCCGGGCATGCCGCGAAGGTCAGCTTCGAAGCGGCCTTCGATGCCGGTGCGGCCAACCAGTTCGCCCGGGGCCGTGCCGGCCGCCCAGTCATCCACATTCGACTCAGCGAGGTATCCAAGCAGGTGCGACGCGGTGTTCCCATGCAGGTAGGTGCGACGCTGAGAGCTGCGAACGCGCGTGCCCAACAGATGCTGCTTGTGCCCCATGACTCGGGCCAGGGCGTCGGGCTTGAGGTCTCGGGCCAGCAGCACCGGCGCATTTCCGCCGCGCTCGAGGGCGCGATGGGCTCGGTCACGGGCATCGATGCCGACCAGTACCCCAAGCTGAACCTCGAGAGATGCGGCGTCACGGACCTCGTCGGGAACGATGACGAGGTCGAGCGCGGGGTGGGCATCGGCGATCACCGTGCCGTGGATGTCCAGGATGCGGCCGCGTGGGGCCGGCACGTGCCTTGAGCTCAACGCATTGTCGACGGCGACCGAGGCGTAGGCGTCGGACTGCGCGACTTGCGCCAAGCGAGCGGAGAGCACGATGAACAGGAGCCCGGCTCCCACGCCAACCCGTCGAACTCTGCTTCGCAGTGCGCCGAGGCTCATGCCGCCACCATGCGCAGCAGTGCGTACTCTTCGAGCAGTCGACCGGCACCGCGAACCACCGCCTCGCCGGGTGCGTCAGCGCGCACGACCGCCAAACCGGTCCGTCGCCGAAGCGCAATTTCGAGTCCGGGCAAGTTGGCGCCGGCACCCGTCAGCACGATTCCTCGGTGCACGATGTCGGATGCAAGCTCTGCCGATGTCTGGTCGATGGCCCGGCGAATGCCCTGCGAGATGGCCTTGACCGGTCCGGCCAGTGCGCGCTCAACTGCCGCCGCACCGACTTCAACCCCTCTGGGCATGCCGGTCTGCAGGCACCGTCCCAGCACTCGCCGGCGCTCGGTGGTCGGGGCGCCAAACGCGCTTCCCAGTTCGTGCTTCAGTGCTTGGGCGGTGGGAGCACCGATGAGCAGCCCATGGTGCTCGCGGAGCAGGTCGGCGATGGCTCGGTCGAAGCCATCGCCTCCGCCGGGTTCGAGCTGTGCCGAGACCACGCCGGCCTTGGATACGACCGCAATCTCGGTGCAGCCTCCGCCGATGTCGACGACCATGTGACCCGAGGCCGTCTCGACGTCCAGGTCTGCGCCCAGTGCGGCGGCCAGGGGACGTGGCACCAGATGGACCTGGCGGGCCCCGGCGGCTTCGCATGCCTCTCGGATGGCCCGTCTTTCCATGCCCGAGCAGCAGTTGGCGACAGCCAGCACCATCTTGGGAGACATCAGCTTGTTGCGCCCATGCACCCGTCGCAGCAGGTGCACCAGCAGTGCTTCGGTGACCTCGAAGTCGTGCACAGCCCCGTCCCGAACTGGTTGCACCGCCTCGATGTGGCGCGGTGCTCTCCCCAGCAAGGGCCTGGCTTGCTCGCCCACACTGACCACTTGGCGGCGTCCGCTCTGGTCTGTGGCCACTGCGACGACGGTCGGTTCGACACACACCAAGCCCGAGCCGCGCTGGTAGATGCGGGTGGTGGTGGTGCCAAGATCTACGGCGAGATCCTGCGAGAACAAGCCAAGTACGGCGCTGAACATGGAGAGGCGAAGGGGTGGGGTAGGGAGGTTTCCGGAGGGGGACCGGAAGGAGGGTCGAGCGGGGGAGTCGTCCGTTGGAACCGGACGATTGACTCGGGGAGAGTCAGGACATTCAACCCCGTGTGGCGGCGATTATCTACTGCAAAGGTGCAAGAGACCCGAAAAGGCAGGTTGGCGGATCAACATCGGCCATCGGTCAAGTCCAGGCCGCCATTGGCGTTCGACGTCGTTCGGGGCAGGCGGGGAAATGCGGTAAAGGCGAATGGAAGCCCGGTCCCGTGCGTTAAGGGAGGGTCGCCCATCGGAGTCGTCATGAGTCGCCTGTTTCATACCTCGGCCATCGCCGTTGCCCTCCTTGCCCTGGGCATGGCCTGCGTCAAGGTGCCGTACACCAAGCGGGTGCAGTACAACCTCATCCCCGACCCGATCATGAACTCGATTGGCAAGGTCACCTACCGGACCATGCTGGCCGAGTCCCGGGTCATCCAGAAGGGACCCGATGTCCGCGTGCTCAACACCGTCGGCAACCGCATCAGCACAGCGGCAGACAAGCCAAAGTACGACTGGCAGTTCAAGCTCATCGGCGAGCGTCAGACCCTGAACGCCTGGTGCCTGCCCGGCGGCTACATCGGCTTTTATACCGGCATCTTGCCGGCGCTGAACAACGAGGCGGGAATGGCCTTTGTGATGGGGCACGAGGTCGGCCACGCTATCGCCCACCACGGGTCCGAGCGCATGAGCCAACAGTTGACTCTGCTCGGCGGGCTCGCCGGACTCAACGCCTATCTGGCCGACAGCAGCAAGATGACGGCGGAACAGCGAGGCATTGTGGTCGGCGCCATCGGGGTCGGAGCACAGTTCGGCGTCATGCTGCCGTTTTCGCGGGCACACGAATCCGAGGCCGATGTGATCGGCATGATGTTTGCGGCCAAAGCGGGCTACCCGCCTGCCGAGTCGATCAAGGTGTGGCAGCGCATGGAAGCGATTTCGGGTCCCGGCGTTCCCGGATTCATCAGCACGCACCCGACCAACAAGAAGCGAATCGAGAACCTGCGCGACTGGCTACCTCAGGCCCGCAAACGGTACGAGCGCAACAAGCTTGACAGGGACACACGCGCCGTCCTCTGGCGGTGAGGACCCAGGGTGCTTAGAACCCACCGCTTAAGAGGGTTCATCCATGTCGGTAATGGAGTCACTGCGGTCCGGAACGGACTCGACGCCTATGCAGATCATCCTGGCGCTGGTCGTGGTGTCGTTCGTGTTCTGGTACTCAGCTCCCCAGGGTGACCAAGCGACGGTCATCGCGACGGTCAATGGGGACGTCATCATGGACACCGAGTTCTTCCGCCGGTACCGGCAGGCAGAACAACGGCAAGGCCGTGCCATGCAGGACACCGAGCGGGCGCAGCTGCGCGAGCAGGTCAAGCAGCAGCTCATTGAAGAACAGGTGATTTTGCAAGAAGCCAAGAACCTGGGTCTGGTGGTCTCGGACCGCGAGATCGCACGTGAACTGCTGACCATCGCGCGCTTCCAGAACATCGACTCCAAGGTGACGGTCACCGACTCGTCCATGAGTGCCGCCGGCTCCGAGAGCGCCCGGTCCATGTTCGACGCCAAGCAGACCGACCTCGAGCGGTGCTACCAATCCGGCGGCAAGAGCGGAGTGCTCGAAGTCACGCACCAGTTCGCCATGGGCGGCATGCTCAGTGCGACGGTGGGCGAGAACAGCCTGGGCAAAGACCCTCGCTTTGGCGCCTGTGTTCAAGCCACGATCTTCAACTGGGGCTGGAATGACCCGGCACTCGACGGCGATGTGACGGTGCGGTTCGAGCGCCGTAGTCGCTTCGACCGCGACCTGTACACGCGCACGCTGCGCTCGATGGGCTACACCCAGAGCGTGTTCGAGGACATCATGCGCAAGGACCTATTGCGCGCCAAGCTGCAGCGGCTGGTCTTCATGGGCACGTCCATCAGCGAGCCCGTCCTGCGCGAGGCCTTCATCCAGAAAGAGACGCGCGTCGACATCTCGTACGTGCGCGTGCGTCCTCCAGTGTTCATCGAGACCGTCGAGATTACGGACGAAGAGCGCACGACCTACAAGACCGAGAACGAGCCCGAGATCACAGCCCGCTACCAACAGGACATGACCCGCCTGTACGACCTGCCTCACAAGGTCATGCTGTCGGTGCTCCGTCTCGAAAAGAAAGACGACGGCGAAGACATTGATGCGCGCATCGCCGCGATCAAGGCCGAGCTCGAAGGCGGCGCTGACTTCGACGACTTGGCTCGACGCTATTCCGAGGACCCCTCGGCCAGCGCTGGCGGCAACCTCGGCATGTTGGCAGTCAGCTCGTTGTCACTCGATGTGCAGACCGTGCTCAAGGACAGCAGCGGCGTCGACCTGCCCGATGGTGCAGTCACGTTGCCCGTGTCCACCGACACCGACGTGCGCCTGTTCCAGGTCGTCGAGCGCGAAGAGGGCCGCGTCGTGCCTCTCGAAGAGGTTCAGGATTCCATCATCGACCGTCTCATTGGAGAAGAAAAAGCTCCAGTGGCCGCCGCTGCGTTCGCTGAAGAAACGCTGGCTGCCTGGCAGTCAGCGGGCTCGGTTCCCACGGCAGTGGTCGAGGGCCAGCGTCTGCAGGTCTCGCAGACCGGGCCAATTCCCCTCGGAGGCACCGAAGGTCCATTCGCTCCTCCTCCAGCGATGATGCTCGACGCCAAGCACTTGGGCGTCGGCGATGTGTTGCCCACGGTCTACGAGGCCAGCGACATCTTCTGGATCGGTCAAATCACCGAGATTCAGCCGGCCGACATGGACCTCTATGAAATCGAGCGCGACCAGATTCGCGAAGAGGTCTTGCTCGAGCGCCGCGTCGATTTCTACAAGGCTTGGATTGCCGAACGCGTGGCTTCGGCGTCGATTCAGTAGCCTTGCTCCGAACGGTGCAGTGTGGCCTCCGCAGTGGAGGCCATTTTTTTTGACCCCATGCCGCGGTCATTGTTGGGCTGCGCACCTCGACGACATGTGTGGGGCAAAGCTCGAATTTCGGCCCTCCGGTCTCGCGTCAGGCTCTTGACATTGCAAGACTAATGCTGCTGTAGAACATAAATTATTGACTCAAAGATGGCTTTTGCCTTTGTATGTCCGGCTGCGTGATCTACAATTTTCTTGGTCCCGCCAAGGGCTCGGGCCGAGGCCCCCTCGACCCGCTGGTACGCGTTTCTTCCTCCGAAGCTTCCCTACCTCTTTCCCCCTGCTTCCCCCCCATGTCTTCCCTCCCAGACCGGAAGCGCAGCCGGCTATCACCCCCGGCCCGAGCCCTGGCGGCGTCCCTGGCGCAGTTCTTCGTAGCTGCGACCTGGCGCGCAATGAACCCCGCATCTCGGCAGAACTTCACTGAAGCCCCTGCCCCCAAGCCACTCGCCCGTCTGTACTACGAGACCCCCGACGGGTGGACGGCTCCGCTCTTCCATCTCGCCCCGTGTCCCGGTGGCGCTGGAGAGCCGGTGATCTTGGCCCACGCTCTGGGCATGAGTCCTGACGTGTTCCGCTACGGCAGTGGCGCGACCTTGGCAGAATCCCTGTCCGAGCGGGGATTCAACGTCTATCTGTTCACCCACCGTGGGGACCGCAACGCGCTGCAGCCGCAGAGCTCGACGGCATTGCAGACCACCAACTCGCTTCAGCCACAGAGCGCCCTTCAGCCGCAAAGCATCGACATCGAGGACGACCCGCTCGGTCCGATGCTGCAGCCCCAGTCCCGCGGCTACGACTTCGATGACATCGTTGCTCACGACGTTCCGGCGGCGCTCGAGAGAGCCACGCGGCACTCTGGCTTCCGCCGTGCTCACTGGATTGGGCACGGACTAGGAGGCCAGCTTGGCTTGGCCTGGGCGGCGTGGTCCGGTGCCGATCAGCTGGCGACGGTGACGGCGCTGTGTGCGGCGGTTCAGTTTGACCAGCCCCGGACCGAGGTCCGCGCGATGAGTAAGGCGCTGTCGATGTTGCCAGCGCACTGGCATCTGCCGTCCCGTGCGACAGCAAGGCTCGCCAGTCCGTGGCTCGATGAACCGGGCGATGTGCCTCCAGAGCGCCTGCGCGGCGTCATGAACCATGCAGTCGCGGACTTGCCTGTCGGGCTCGTTCAGCAGCTGCGTCGCTGGATGAAGTCAGGAACCCTGTGCGACAAGGACGGCTGGTACGACTACGTCGAGGGCCTGGCTGATGCCCAGGTGCCGCTGCTGATCGGCGCCGCTGGTCAGGATCTGTCCTGCCTCCCGCATCAAGCGACCCCCGCCCTCGAGGCTTGGGGCGGCGCCGACAAGACCAGCCTGCCCATGCCTCCTAGCTGGGGACACCTGGACCCCCTGCTCGCAGAAGACGCCGACAAGTACGTGTTCCGCCCCCTCACAGCTTGGCTGGACGCACGACGCAAGCTCTCGTGGGAGCGCGACGGCGAGAGGATTCGTCGCTCCGCTTAAGCAGTGGAGGAGCGGAGGAGCGGACCGACCAGGCTTGTCACGGGTTGTCGCTGTGGGGATGGGACTGGCCCATGTCCGTGTCGATACGGTTGCCTGATGGCGAGACGGCGCCGCCCTCGACACAGTGACCTCGGACGGTCCAACGCCGGGTCTCTAGCGGTAGGGTGCAAGCACGCGAGTCGAGAGAGCTGGCGCCGTCCGCCTTCAGGTCTCCTCGTTGTCGGGGAGGCAAGGCGGCCTTCGCGAGCTAGCTGAGTGCTGCCTCGAGTTGAGCGGCGCTGTCCATCGGCAAGGCACACACACCACGACGGCACAGGTAGGCCAGCGGTGTGCCGTCGGCTGCGGCAGGTCGCTGGGCCAGCAGCGAGTATGGCGTGTCTTCGCCGGGCTCGGCCGCCATCGCTGCAATGCCGTGGGGACGCCAGCGTCGGTCCCAAGCCCGAAGCATGCGCTGTGCGGTTGGATGGCTCGCATCGCCCGCGATGACGAGGGCCAGCGGCGCTTCTGCAGCAGGCAGTGACAGCGCGCGAACCACCCCATGCAGCTCGACCGTCGCGTGGGGGACGCGGTGCATCATGCCCGCGGCAGCCGACAAGATGGGCTCGACGTCCACAGGTGCGCCGTAGCTCTGCAGGCGCCACAGAACCTGGCTCATGCGCCCGTTCCCCGACGGCTCGGCCCCATCTGTCGTGGGCTTCTTGCGCACAATCAAATCGGGGCGCT
>CAYYHT010000168.1:8130-12023 GCA_964471355.1 uncultured Enterobacteriaceae bacterium | reverse complement strand
ATGAGCTGCCCGACTAGGTCGAAGGCGAACTGCAATATGCGCTCAAAGAGGGCCTGAATCGGGTTCAAAGCGCCGCTTTCTTACAGCTCTTTGTGCGTGAGCAGGCGGCCGAATTTGTACTGGCGAATCTGGGTCTTGTTGCCCTCTGCGTCGTACTCGAGCCACTCGCCGTCTGGCTCGCCGTCCTTCCACACACCCTCTTTCTTTTTGGTGCCGTTGTCGTGCCAGTAGGTCCAACCGCCGCTCTCGCGACCGTTGACCTTCTCACCCTCGGACTTCTTGTTGCCGTTGGGGTGGTACTCGGTCGAGGTTCCGTTGGATTTGTTGTCGACAAAGATCTCTTCGCGCTGGGTCTCGCCGGTCTCGTACATGAGCTCCCAGGTGCCTTCCTTGCTGCCGCTGCGGTACTCGCCCTTCTCTTTGACCTCGCCCGAGTCATAGAAGGTGACGTGCCCGCCGTCGTTGATCCACGAGCCAGTGGGCAGAAAGCGCATGCACCAGACCTTGTACCCGTCAGGCGGGGCGGCGCCCTTTTTCTCGGTGCCCTCGGGGCACAGCAGCGCCGGGTAGGGGTCAGCCTTGACCTCGACGGTGTTGTCGATGGGGGTCTTGGGGGGGCAGCCAGCCAACAACATCAAGAGGGGAACAAGCATGGCACGCATCGATCGGTCTCCGTTTCGCCACGGATGTTAGCTCAACTCCCCGGAGGTGTGGATGCTATCCGCAGTGTTGATGACCCTCGCCATGACCAGCGGTGCCCTCGCTGACGAAGAAGAGGCGCTCGCTTGGCCTCCAGACGCGCTCGAGCAGCGCGGATTGGCGGCCGTCGAGCCTGTCGCCCCAGTTGATTCTCCGACGGTTGTGCTGGCCGGGGGAACGGTCATGACGGCGGCGGGCGCCAAACACTCTCCCGGATATGTCGTGCTCGAGGCCGGTCGCATTGTCGATGTGGGTGCCGGTGCTGCCCCCAAGGTCGACGGTGCCAAGGTGCTCGACGTCTCGGGTCACTGGGTGACGCCGGGGCTGATCGACACCCACTCGCACCTGGGCGTGTACCCATCACCGCGGGGACTCGCACACTCTGACGGCAACGAGGCGAGTGCGCCCACGACGCCTGGAGTGTGGGCCGAGCATTCGTTCTGGCCTCAGGACCCAGGAATCGAAGACGCTGTTGCCGGTGGCATCACGTCGATGCAGGTGCTTCCGGGCTCTGCGAACCTGATCGGTGGACGGGGCGTGGTGCTGCACATGGTGACCGCTCGCGGAAGCCGCGCCATGCGCTTTCCGGGAGCTCCCGAGACCCTCAAGATGGCCTGTGGCGAGAACCCGAAGCGGGTCTATGGTCACCACAAGGGCGGCTCGCCCAGCACCCGTATGGGCAACCTGCGCGGGCATCGCATGGCGTTCATGGCTGCCGCTGAAAAGATGGATGAGTGGCGGCGCTTCGCCGAAAAGAAGGCCGACTGGGACGAGAAGAAGGCCGCATTTGACGAGTTCGAGTCCAGCGGCTCAAAGAAAAAGAAGGGCTCCCCCGAGGACCCCGGCGACGAGCCGGTGGCCCCGACGCGTGACCTGGACATCGAGACGCTGATTCGCGTGCTTCGCGGCGAGATTCTGGTCCAGGTCCACTGCTACAGAGCCGACGACATGCTGTCGATGCTGCAGGTGGCCGACGAAGCTCAGTTCGAGATCCGCTCGTTTCACCATGCGCTCGAGGCGTACAAGATTCGCGACGTGCTCGCCGACAAGGGCGTGGCGGCGTCGACCTGGGCGGACTGGTGGGGCTTCAAGCTCGAGGCCTACGATGGCATTCAAGAAAACGCGGCCATGCTGCAAGAGGCCGGTGGCACGCCGATCATCCACTCCGACAGCTCGATTGGCATTCAGCGGCTGAACCAAGAGGCGAGCAAGGCCTATTTCGCCGGACAAGCGGCCGGCTTCGAGGTCGACGAAGACCAGGCCCTGCAGTGGATCACGCTCAATCCCGCCTGGGCCATTGGCATCGACGGCGAGGTGGGGTCTCTCGAGAAGGGCAAGCGCGCCGACGTTGTGGTGTGGGATCAACACCCCTTCTCGGTGTACGCCGCCGCGCGCTGGGTCTTTGTAGACGGTGCTCTGCGCTATGACCGAGGAAAACCCGGCGAGCCCTGGTCCGACTTCGAGCTTGGCCAGGAGGTGGGCCAATGAGCCGCTTGATCCTCTGTCTGGCGCTGTTTGCGTCGACCTCTGTCCGCGCAGAATGCACGGCGTTGACCGGTGCCGGTGCCAAGGTCTTTGTGCCCGGCACTCCGTCTCGCGTCGATCTTGTGATCGAGGACGGCAAGTTCGTCGCCGTGGGGTCCAAGGTCGAGGGCCTGACGGTCACGAGCAAGGGCAAGACCGCCACCTATGAGGGCCGTCCGTGCAGCCACATCGACATCTCGGGCAAGACCGTGACCCCGGGCCTGATCGAAGTGCGCGGAAGCATGGGACTTGTCGAGGTCGGCATGGAGGGCGGCAGCCACGACCTGAACTCTGGAGATCCGGACCCGGTGCGGGCAGCATTTGCCGTCGCCGACGCCTACAACCCGAACAACACGCTGATTCCGATCGCTCGGGTGGCCGGAGTCACCAGCTCGCTCGTCTCCGGTTCTGGGGGGCGAATTGCCGGACAGATCGCGTTCGTTGACCACGCGGGCCGCACTCAGGCTGACGCCGTGGTCGAGCGCTATGTCGCCATGGCGGGCAGCGCCGGAGGAGCCAGCAGCGCTCAAGGCCTCGAAGAGCTGCGCGAGATTTTCGACGATGCGCGCTTCTGGGCATCGAACCGGGCCAGCTGGGAACAGCGGCGCAGCCGGGATCTGCGAGCAAGTGGTCGCGATCTCGAGGCCCTGCAGCCGGTGGTCAATGGCGAGGTCCCGCTGGTCGTGGCCCTGGACAGGGCGTCACAGATCGAGGCATTCGGGCGCTTTGTGCGCGAGCAGAAGATCAAAGCCGTCATCACCGGTGGCGCTGAGGCGTGGCTGCATGCCGACGCACTCGCCGAGGCCGGCGTCGCGGTCGTCATCGACCCCTATGTGTACAGCTCGGGTACCTGGAGTCAGATTCACGCCAGGCCGGACACCGCCGCCCTGTTGGCAGACGCAGGTGTCCAGGTCATCGTCAGCGGTGGCTGGACCCACAACATGCGCCTGCTCACCCAGGCGGCTGGAAACGCAGTGCGCGGCGGGCTCGACCATGACACCGCGGTCAGGTCCATCACCGAGACCCCAGCCAAAGTGTTCGGGCTGCAGGGATATGGCAGCTTGGCCGTCGGAGACGTCGCGAATTTGGTCGTGTGGGGCGCCGACCCGCTCGAGATTGGCACGTCCGTCGAGCACGTCGTCATTCGTGGGGTCGACGTCGAGCTCACCAGCCGCCAGACGCAGCTTCGTGACCGCTACCGCACGCTGCCGGGCACTCCGGCAGGCGCGCTGAGCTTGCCTACCAGCGAGCCTTGATGCCGATGCCGGGGCCGGTGTCGCTCATGAGCGACGTCAGGCCGACGACGCCAGCGAGACCGCCAGTCGCGGCTGAGCCGATGACCAACATGTTGGCGCGGCTGCGGGCAGCCAGTAGCTCGGCCTGTGTCGCGTTGGGATCAGGTTCAAACACCTCGGATGCGGCACCCGAAGCCAGGAAGTAGAGCACACCGGAGGTGATGCCTAGGCCGCCGCCGATGGCTAGGCCAGCCACGTTTGGACCGCCGGGCGTGGTCGGTGGTGGTTGCGGTGGCAGCACGACGGGGTCTTTTTTCGGAGGCTTGTCCTCGCCCTTGTCTTCGCCAGCGTCGGCAACCGCATCGCCTTCGGTCTTGTCGTCGCCTTCGGTCTTGTCGTCGCCTTCGGTCTTGTCGTCGCCTTCGGTCTTGTCGT
>CAYYHT010000168.1:0-8030 GCA_964471355.1 uncultured Enterobacteriaceae bacterium | reverse complement strand
TTGCGTCGGCTTCAGCTTTTGCGTCGGCTTCAGCTTTTGCGTCGGCTTCAGCTTTTGCGTCGGCTTCAGCTTTCGCGTCGGCTTCGGCTTTCGCGTCGGCTTCAGCTTTCGCGGCCGCGTCGGAGTCAGCTGCTGCCTTTGCGTCGGCTGCCGCCTTTGCATCGGCCTCGGCCTTTGCTGCCGCGGCTGCGGCGGCTTCTGCAGCGGCTGCTGCGCCATCTTCGGCGGTGTCAGCAACGGCGCCGCCGTCACCGTCGGCGGGCTCGCCACCGGTGTCCTCGTCGCCGCCCATGTCGTCGCCGCCGCCGGCAAAGCCGTACGGGTTGTCATCGGCGTCTGCGACGGCGTCGTACTTCACTTCGCTGAACCAATCGGGTGATTCGGGAGGCTTGCCCCCTGCGTCGCCGAGGATGTCGTGACGGAAGCGCGCACCGTCTTGCCAATAGGCAATGATGATGTTGCCTTTCTTGTCGGTGGTCTGAACGAAGTTGGGCACCTCGGCGCGAGCGAGGGGCTCGGTCAGCAGGTGGCCATTCATAAAGATGGCGCCCTTCTTGGGGTAGACGAGGCTGGCGTCTGGGTTTCCGCCCTTGGGAGGATCGTCGGCCCAGTCCATCATCTCGATGTAGGGCGGGCTCTCTTCGACGTCACCTGCGCCCCAGACCAAGCCTGGCGAGGCGTAGCGCTGAAGCTGGGCCCAACGTACGGCGGCGTCCTCTTCTTGTTGGAAGAAGAAGATGACGGACATCTGGCGGCCGAATCGGCCGAGGTGGCCGGGCCGCACGACTTCGTCGAGACAGACCAGCTTCTTTTGTGAGTCCGCAAGCAACATCGCGGCTTGGTTCAGCTTGAAGTTGCTGATGGCCAGGGCCACCTGATCCATGTTCTTGCCCCACGCGTCATGCGTGAAGGTGTCGGTGCAAAAATCGGGGGGTGTCGCCGGAGTTGCGGTCGCGGAAAGCGACAGCAGGGCGAGCATTACAGGAAGCCGGGTGGAGGCTTTAGCGATCATCAATGCTTCTCCGCGGGGGCCGAGAGCCACAAGTGAGGGAGAGCGTAGCAGAAAAATCTGGCATGATGCCCAGCGAAACACGTCAGGAGCGCTCTCTGTGCCCAAGAGTCCAGCCATTGCCAGCGTGCTGCTGCTTCTAGCCGCATGTGCCCCGCCCGAACCCACGTTCGTCCAAGAAGACCCTGTGCCTTCGGTCTTTCTGGTTCACCCACAGCCCAACACGGTGCTCGAGGTCGATCCCTGTGGTTGCGTCGACTTTCAGGTGGCGGTCTACGTCGAGAACTTCAGCTACCAGCCGTTCTCGCCCGACCGCGCCGACGCCGAGGTCCCAGGCACCGAAGGCCACTTCCACCTCGACATCAACAACGCCTACTACGGGGCTCCCGAGACCCTGTTGTCCGACGTGAGTCTCGATGGCTTCACCGACGGCGCCGGCTTGTCCGTCAAGGTGTCGCTCGTTGAAAACCAGCACACGCCCATTGAGATCCAGGACAGCAACATCCTGGAGTTCGTCGTCGAAGAGAACCTCGACCTCGAGTGCTCGACGAGCGCCATCTGTGAAGCCAGCAGCACCGAATAGCTAGCTGCGTCGTCGGCGCAGCAGACCCAAGAAGGGCAGGGCCAGCAACAGAACTGCGGGGCTGCCCGAGGCGCTGTCGCACCCGCAGCCGCCCTGTCCGTCGATGATTCCGCCGGGGTGATCTCCCGGATTCCGCTCGGCCCAGACGGTGCTGACCCAGTCGTTGCTTGCCTCGACGGCGGCTTGCACGTGCCCGCGGTTGTCGACCAGAACCGTGGTCGGTGCGGTGTTGCTCATCTGCTCGATCACCAGGGCGTGCGTGTCTGGCGTGATGCTGTTGACGAAGTCGGCTTCGGTGATCCAGGGCTCTTCGGCGAACCAGTGGCGCTGCGTCACATAGGGCTGCAGTACCGAATCGAGGGTCATCGGCAGGTCATAGTTGTGGTCCACCAGCCACGTGAGCAGCTCGTCGCTGCTGTCGGCTTGCAGGACGACTGTGTCATAGGGTCCGACCTGTCCGGAATCGACGACCGTCACGCCGTCGTCGGTGTCCCAGTCCGTGTCGCTGTCTGTGTCTGTGTCTGAGTCGGTGTCGGTGTCGGTGTCGGTCTCGGCCACCCAGCCATCGTTCGTCGTGGGCTTGCAGGTGCCGACAGTGGATGCAGCGGTCGTCGAACGGACTGTTGTCGGGCCGACGATGCGGTCGAAGAGCGCTTGTGTAGACAAGAAGAGCTCCGGCTGTGTCGACACGGGCACAATCCACGCGAACTCGCTGGCCGGACCGCTAAACGCAATCTGCACGTGCACATCTGTCGTGCCGGCGTCCTCATCGACCGCAAAGACGATGCGCTCGGCGTCTTGGAACACCGGAGTCGGAGCGTCGCAAAAAAAGCCGCCGCACGCCGAGGCGGTCGGGGCGAAGAATAGGCTTAGAAATACTGAAGTCGTCGTGCGCATGGTGGTTCTCCCACCCACAGAGTCACACCTTGGTGCGCCTTCAACAACTCGGTTCTGCACATACCATGGGGCGATACCACCACAATGTGTGCAGAAACGCTATATGGCCCTCTGTGGCCGAGCCACGGCCGGGAACGCGGGACCCGTTTCAGAGTTGGGCTGTCAGGCCGCCAGACGCTCTGCCCGCTGCTTCTTGGCCGCTGCCTTGGCCAGATCGGCGGCCTCGCGCTCGGTGCCGACGTAGACCTCGCGTGTGCCCATCAGGTTGTCCATCCACGGCTTGGTGACTCCCCAGTTCGCGTCCTGGTTCGGACCCATGTGGTGGTCGTAGTGCCACGGCACGTTCTCGCGGGCCCACTCGGGGTCGAGGTGGGATTTTTTGTGCACCCGGTAGTAGTTCACGCCGCAGTAGATGAGCGTTCCGGCAAAGAAAGGCGCAACGGGAACCAGGGGCAGAATCACCAGTCCGCCAGCCACGAGGGCTGCGGCTTCCTTGCCCTGGGCGTTCCAGTTCAAGATCGACCGGTGGTAGTCGTCGTCGATGAAGTCGTTGCGGCGGCAGGCCTTGTGGTGCTCGTGGAAGTGAAAGCTCCACAAGCTCGCTTTGTTCTTGCCGGCTCCGTGCAGCACATACTTGTGGATGACCCACTCGGTGACATTGGCAAAGGCGAGGCCGACGGGGATTCCGATCATGGGTGGCTCCAAAAAATGACGAGAGCGTCAGGAATGCACGCCCATAAATGACGTGCCCGTCAGCTTTCGTCAAGCACGAAAGCGAATCCCGAGGGCTTAAGACCAGCCGCCTCCGCCGGGAGTCTCGATGCGCACGCGGTCGCCGGCCCGCAATTCGATCGTCGAACCATCCCAGTCCGTCCAGCTGCCCTGGGTGTAGATGGCGTCACGGCCTGGCTGTCCCTGCCCCCCAGCTGCCAGTCCCAAAGCGCCTTGTTCGCGGCGACTAGCCAGAAGCGCAGCGGTGCCGGGCGCGCACAGCTCGATCTCCCGCACGAGGCCACAGCCGCCCGGATGCGTTCCGGCCCCACCGGAGTCGCGTCGGACTTGCACGCGGCGCACCCGCAACGGCAAGCGAGCCTCGAGCACTTCGGGATCGGTGCCACGGGTATTGGTCATGTGGACCTGCCTGCCGCTGGCTCCGGGACCGCGGGACGAGGCACCCTGGCCGCCTCCCACCGTCTCGTAGAACGCCCAGTCGGCGCCACCCAGCGTCAGGTTGTTCATCGTTCCCTGACTGGCCGCATAGGCGCCGGTCGCCCGCAGCAGCAGATCCACCAAGCGTTGGGACGTCTCGACATTGCCCCCGGCGACCGCCGCGTTGGGTCCGGGGCCCACAATCGAAGGCCGGGGCACAATCAGGTCGACCCGCCGCAGCGCGCCCTCATTGAGGGGGATGGGCCGCTCGACCAGGACCCGCAGGCTGTAGAGCACGGCCGCGCGAACGACCGCAGTGGGCGCGTTCAAATTGCCGGAGTGCGGGCCCCCCGTGCCGGTGAAGTCCACCTTCAGGCGGCCGTCGGCCGTGGTCAGGCGAACGCGCAGCGGGATTCCCCGCAGCGTGTCGCTGGCTTCGCCGGTGGGAAGGGTCTGCAGCAGGTTGGCGACCGATTCCTCGGCGACGTCCTGCAGATGGGCCATCCAGGCATCGATGACCTCGGGCGAACCGAGCTCGACGAGCAGCCTGGCGGCGTGCGCATTCGAGGCGATCTGAGCGCGCAGGTCGGCCAGCACCGTGTCGGGCTCTCGGCATCCGACCAACAGGGCACGGATGTCCCGCAGCCGGCCGCTGTCCAGCAGGGGCACATGGCGCAGCACAAAGCCCTCTTGCTGCAGCGTGCTGGAGTGAGGAGGCATGGAGCCTGGGGTGAGTCCACCGACATCCACATGGTGTCCCCGACTCGCGACGAACCAACGGTGCTCACCCACGCAGACGGCCGTGATGACGGTCAGATCGGGCAGGTGGGAGCCGCCGGCATCCGGTGCGTTGCAGACCCACGCCTGACCGTCTGGCAGCGACTCAACCGTGCGAATCAAGTCGCGGACGGTCTCGCCCATGGCACCGAGGTGAACTGGAATGTGGGGCGCGTTGGCGATGAGTGAGCCGTGGCCGTCAAAGACCGCACACGAGAAGTCGAGTCGCTCTCGGATGTTCACCGAGCGCGCCAAGCGACGCAGAGTCTCGCCCGCCTGCTCGGCCACCGACATGAATCGACTGGCCCACAAGGCGGTTGTGTGGGGAGTGCGTGCTGTCGGCGCCGGCGCTTTGGTCGCGGTCCGGTGCTCCAGCCACAACAAGCCGCGATGCTGGCGAGCCTGCCAGCCTTTGGGGACCCACACCGATGTGGTGGGGCAGCTAAGTGCGGTAGGCCCGACCACTGTGGTTGTTCCTAGGGAGTAGGGGTCGTCGTCGACTTGGGCTGCAGAGGCACGGGGTGCGCGGGTGCGGGCGCGCAGGTTGGCGACTTCGATCAGCTGGTCGGGCCGGTCGAAGCCATAGCGCCGGTGGTGCTCTGCGATGAAGGCGGCGCGCACCTCTTCCACGGTGGCTGCCAGTGGAATCTGCAGCGCGTGGTCCGTGCCCCGGTGCCGCAGATCGAGGGTCTTCTTCACCTCGCCGAGCTTGGGCAGTGATGCCGCGAGTGTGTCCATGCGGGCGTGCAGTGTGGGCCAAGCATCGGTGAGCAGCTCCCACGATGCCTCGACCGTGTGTTCTTCGCGGCGGGCCAGGACTTGGCCCCAGGCCGACAGGACCGATGCGCAGGGATGGATCAGGACAGTGGCGATGCCCAAGCGCTCGGCGACCCCGGCGGCGTGCTGACCTGCGGCTCCTCCATAGGACACCAGCGCGTGGTCGCGAACATCGATGCCTCGGGCGGTGGCGATACGTCGCACAGCTGCCGCCATGGCCTCTTGGGCGACGTCCACAAAGTCGGCCGCGCTTCCCGGAAGGTTCACGGCGTCGGGATCGAGGGGCGGCGTGAAGGCGTTGGGGTCGATGAGGCCCAGCTTCAGCGCCGCGTCCGTGAGCGTGGGAGGGCCTCCGCGTCCGTAGCACTGCGGTCCGGGATCGGCGCCGGCGGATCGAGGCCCGACCGCTAGGCGCAGGCCGTCGCTCTGCAGAATCGAGCCGCCGCCAGCAGCGATGGTCTCGACCTCGAGCATGGGGCGCCGAATGCGCACGCCGGCGACGCGCACATCGCCGGTGCGTCTTGGAATGGCGCCAAGCTCAACCCTGCAGACGTCGGTCGATGTGCCTCCCATGTCCAGGCCGACGGCTCGCTCGAACCCGGCCTGCGCGGCGACGGCAGCCACGGCGATGACCCCACCGGCCGGTCCAGAGAGCACCGCGTCGGTGGCTCGCAGCTCGGGTGCGGGACATAGGCTGCCATCGGAGCGCATGGCCAGGGCATCGGCGGGAATGCGGTCTCGCTCCATGGATTGCTGCAGCACCGGCGTGATGGCGGCGTCGACCAGGGTGGTCTCGATGCGAGCGAGGTAGCCCGTCTCGGCAGAGACCTGGTGGCCCATGGTGATGAATGCGACCTTGTCGGCCAGTTGCCGAGCCACGGCCAGCTCGTGGGCGGGGTTTCGGTGACTGTTCAGCAAGACGATGGCAACGGCCGCCACGCCGTCGAGGTCCACCGTGTCTAGGGACAGGGGCTCGAGCTCAGTGCCCGCAGCGTCGATGCGGCCGCCGACTTGTTGGATCCGGTGGGCGAGGGAGGGGGGCCAGTGTGCGTCGGGGTCGAAGATGTCGGGCCGGGCCATGTCGCCGATGCGTGCCAGGTCGGCAAATCCCTCGGTCACCAGCAGCAGAGTGTGGACGCCGGTGCGCTCGAGCAGGGCATTGGTCGCGACCGTCGTGCCAAAGCTCAACGGGCCTTGGGCCAGATCGCCGACCACAGCGCGGTCGGAGGGCACTTTGCTCACCGTCGCGTGCCCGTCGTCATCGAGCACAACGACGTCGGTGAAGGTGCCGCCTCGATCGACAAAGGTTCGTTTCAACTCAGATTCACACCGGTTTGGTGCGTGTTTGCCACGCGGTTGGCAAGGGTGCCACATCGCGCCCCTAGGTTCGAAAGGAACCCACCTGGAGGCGCCATGAAGGTCGCACCGAAGATTGTTGGAACGCTCTCACTTCTCACCGGTGTCGGACTGTTGGTCGCGGCGGCGGGCACACTGGCCATCGCGCTTCCGCCCTTGATGACCGGGACCTGCCCTGCGCTCGACCCCAGCAATGTGAGTGCGCTGGCGGGGCTCACGCTTCCCGTCGCCGTGCCACTCCTTGGCGGCACACCGATGCTCGATCTCATGTGTTCGGCCGCCGGCTACGTCGGGGGACCGCTCGCAGGGCTCCTGGGGGTGAGCGGAGTCGCGATGTCCGGCCTGGGCGGCTTGCTGCTGAGGTCGACTTAGCGGGCCGTGAACAATGCCCGAAGGGTCTTTTGATGCGGGCTGCGCCAAGGCGCCTTCTAGGGCGCGACCGCGCCCTCGAGGAACTGGTCGATGCGCCCGACTGTTGCCGGATCTGAGTCGAATGCATTCGTCCCATGGGCGCCGGGATCGTCGAGGTACCAGAACTCCCAGGCACCGACGCCGCGATCTTGTTGGGTCGTCGCCCAGTCGCGCTCCCGGTCACTGTCTTCGTAGGAGAAGAAGGCGGGGATCAAGGGCATGTCCGCGAAGCTGCTCTGGTTTTCGGTATAGGGGCCTCCGCTCATGAAACCGGCGGCGACCGGCGTGCGGACATCGTTCTGGGCCGCCCAGACGGTGTAGTCCAGCACAGATGTGGTGCCGTTGCTGGCGCCGATGAGCATCAGATCGCCGGCTCCATCCTCCTCCAACTGAGACACGAGGGCTGCGACGTCCATGCGTCCGCCGTCTCCTTCATAGGCATCGACTGCTGTGCCTTCGGAGTCTCCGGCGCCCCGGCGGTCAGGCACAAGCACATTCCAGTCGTTGTCGTGCAGCTCGGTGATGAAGTCGGCGGGCCAAGAGCTGCGGTCGAAGTTCGGCGGAATCATGTGCAGCAGCACGACGGCCGGCCGGCCAGTCATCGATGCGGGGTAGTAGTCCGCGGTGATCGACACGTCGTCTTCGGTGAGCACGGTGATCACGCCACCCTCGGGCATCTCGATGCCGTCGTCGGTCTCGGTCGTGCTTGGCGAGCATGCCAACAATCCAACAAGCCAGATCACTCGTCCTCCTCACTGAGCCATTGATGCCAGATTAGCTTGGAAGTCTCATTGTGATTGTAGAGGTGTGTTCTGCTGCTGCTTGCCCATGGACTCGAGGGAAGTCCGAACGGACGCAAGGCCCGCACAGTGCGCGAGGCTGGCTTGCATCCCGTCGTGCCCGATTGCCGCAAGATGGTGCTGGCCGACCGGGTGGCCCTGCTCGACGAGCTGACTCGCGGCCGAACCGATGTGGTGCTGGTGGGCTCGAGCTACGGCGGGCTGGCGGCATTGGCCCTTGCCGACCGGCACCCCGAGCGTTTTGCCGGGCTGCTGTTGCTGGCGCCGGCTC
>CAYYHT010000167.1:0-12035 GCA_964471355.1 uncultured Enterobacteriaceae bacterium | reverse complement strand
CGATTCGAGCCGTATCGATGCGGCTTGGCGGACTGCGCTCGGAGTGAACGATGCCGCCGCCACTGATCATCCAGCCCGCGTCTCCCCCTCGGACATGTGCGACGGTGCCCAGACTGTCTCGGTGCAGCACTTCGCCTTCGATGTAGAGCGTCAGCGTCGAGATGCCGATGTGCGGGTGCGATGGCGTGTCGAGTCGCTTGCCTGCGGGCACTTCAAAAGGCCCGAAGTGGTCAAAGAACATGAAGGGGCCAATCAGCTCGCCGGGATGGTCCGGCCGCAGACGGCGGCCCTTGGCACTCAGAACCTCGCCAGCGTAGGGCAGCACCCGTCGAATGCTCACCCCGCCTCCGAGGTCGCGCTTGCGAAAGGGAATCGTCAGTTGGATGGGCATTGGGATGGGCTCCGAGCGGCAGCGTATCCGAAGTGCGACGATCCTTGCGCTGACCGGACGATTCATGGGGATCGCCGGGGGTTTGGGCTCGCGTGAGGATCGCCGTTGTCCGAAGCCGGCATCTGGGGGCAAAACGCCGGCTTAAACCGCAGGTTTAACGCCGAGAATAAAGCGGTGTTTTTCGCCAACAACGCCGCGCCAACTGGGTTACCGGATGGGGTCCGGGAGACACCATGGAATTCGCGAAGACCATCATTCCCATCCGCATCGAAGACGAAATGCGGAACTCGTACATGGACTACTCCATGTCGGTCATCATCGGGCGCGCCCTGCCCGACGTGCGTGACGGTCTAAAGCCGGTCCACAGGCGCATCCTCTACGCGATGCGCCAAGAGGGCCTGCTCGCCAGCAAGAAATACAGCAAGTGTGCCGGTGTCGTCGGCGAGGTGCTCAAGAAGTACCACCCGCACGGTGACAGCGCGGTCTACGACGCCTTGGTGCGCATGGCCCAGCCCTGGAACCTTCGCTACCTGCTGGTCGATGGCCAGGGCAATTTCGGCTCGGTCGATGGCGATCCGGCCGCTGCATACCGGTACACCGAGTGCCGCATGACGAAGCTCGCCGAAGAGCTTCTCACCGACATCGACAAGCAGACAGTCAGCTTCTCTCCCAACTTCGACAACCAGGTCGAAGAGCCCGACGTGCTGCCGGCGCGCTTCCCCAACCTGCTCGTCAACGGTTCCGAGGGCATCGCGGTCGGCATGGCGACCAAGATTCCGCCGCACAACATGACCGAGATCATCAACGCGGCCGTGGCGGTGATCGACAATCCAGACCTGGGCCTCGAGGACCTGCTCGGCATCGTTCCGGGCCCCGACTTCCCCACGGGCGGCACCATCTACGGCCGCAAGGGAATCCACGACGCCTACGAGACCGGCCGCGGCCGCGTGATTGTGCGCGGACGCGCCGAGTTCGAAGAGATGAAGAACGGCCGCAAGGTCATCGTCATCGACGAGCTTCCCTACCAGGTCAACAAGGCCCGGCTCATCATGCTGATCGCTCAGCTGGTGCGCGACAAGAAGCTCGAGGGCATCAGCGCCCTGCGCGACGAGAGCGACCGCAAGGGCATGCGCATCGTCATCGAGCTCAAGATGGACGCCTACGAAGAGGTCGTGCTCAACAAGCTGTACAAGCACACCCCGCTGCAGAGCACCTTCGGCGTCATCATGCTGGCGATCGTCAACCAGCGTCCCCGCGTGCTCACCCTCAAAGAGATGCTGCAGCACTACATCGCGCACCGACGCGAGGTCATTCTGCGTCGCACCCGCTACGAGCTGCGCAAGGCACGCGAGCGGGCCCACATCCTCGAGGGCTACCGCATTGCGCTCGACGCCATCGACGAGGTCATTGCCCTCATTCGCTCCAGCAAAGACGCTGCGACGGCTCGCATTGGCCTGCAGGACCGCTTCGGCTTGTCCGAGCTTCAAGCCAGCGCCATCCTCGAGATGCGTCTTCAGCGCTTGGTTGGCCTCGAGCGCGACAAGATCGAAGCCGAGTACACCGAGCTGATGGAGCGCGTGGGCTACCTCGAGGGTCTGCTGGCCTCCGAAGAGCTGTTGATGGGCGTTGTGCGCACCGAGCTCATCGAAGTCCGCGACGCCTACGGCGACGAGCGCCGCACCCGCATTGTCGAGTCGGCCGGCGAGCTGTCCATCCACGATCTCGTTCCCGAAAAGGACCAGGTCGTGACCATCAGCCACTTGGGCTACATCAAGCGCTGCGATCCCGACGAGTGGCAGATGCAGCGCCGTGGCGGCAAGGGCAAGCGTGGCATGACCACGCGCGAAGAGGACTTCGTCACCACGCTGTTCATCGCCAACACCCACTCCATGCTCATGGTGTTCACCCAGAACGGAAAGGTGTACCCACTTTGGGTGTACCAGGTGCCCGAGGCCGGGCGAACCGCAAAGGGCCGGCCCATCGTCAACCTGGTCAACCTGCCCGAGGGCGAAAAGCTCGCGGCGGTTGTGTCCATCAAAGAGATCGATCGCGACAACGCCGATCTGTTCTTTGTCAGCCGCAAGGGCTTGGTCAAGCGCACCAGACTGCAGCTGTACCGCAACATGAACCAGAGCGGCCTGATCGCTGTGGGCGTGGCAGAGGGCGACGAGCTGCTGACGGTCCGATTGGTCGAAGACGAGGTCGGCGCTGCGAGCAACGTCATGCTGTTCAGCGCTGACGGCAAGTGCATTCGCTTCCCCTACGACTTCCTCGACGAAGAGGGTCGCCAGCGAGGCGTGCCCAGCATCGGGCGTCCCAGCCGCGGCAACATCGGCATGAAGCTGCGCGGCGAAGACATCGTGGTCGACGCGGTGATCGCCCCCGCTGTCATGGACGGCGAGGGTGAAGATGACGAAGATGACGACGTCGAGGACATGATGTCCGCCGAGTTTGACGGACCGTCGGCCATCGAGCCCGACTCGACCGAAGAGGGCGAAGACGGCAAGCCGGTCTTCATCGAAGAGCCCTGGGAAACCACGCTGTTGACCGTCACCCAGCTGGGCCGCGGAAAGCGCACTCCGTTCGACCAGTACCGCCGCCAGTGGCGAAATGGCAGCGGCATCATGTCGATCAAGATCCTGAACGAGGGCGGCGCAAAGGACACCGGTCAAGTGGTCGCGGCACTCGAGGTCACCCAGACCGATCAGCTCATGATCGTCACCGACACCGGTCGCATCATTCGCATCGGGGCCGGCACGGTTCGCTTGGTCAAGAGCCGCGCCAGCCGCGGTGTGCGTCTCATGCGCCTGATGGAAGGCGAGCGCATCGTCGATGTCGCCGTCATCGAAGACGCCGACGACGAAGAAACCGATGTGGTCGGCGAAGAGCCCGAGACCGACGGTGAGGCTGACGCTGCCGAGGCGACCGCAGACGCGGGCGAGGTCACATCTGACGCCGATTCATCCGATGACGATGCGGCGCCGGCCGGGCACGACTCCGAGTGAGTTCAGTGCCGCGGAACTGTGCAAGGACCCCGTGCCTTGCTACACTCCCGCTTCCCTGTCAGGAGATCGCGTGAGCGAACCGAGCCAGTCCCATGGCTTTTGGCCCCGTCGAGGCACGGTGGGCACCGCATTTGGTGCTGCTGTTGCCGTGGGCTTGCTGTGGTTGAGCCCGGTGTCTCCAATGGCGCTGTCGCAAGGCGATGTGGCTGTCGGCAACGGCCAGCCCGATGTCGCCGTGGCCCGCTACGATCAGGTTGCTCGATACTCGCCCTTCCGCTCGCTGCGCGAAGAGGCCCTGTGGCGTGGAGCCATGGTGTCCGCGGTCGATCTGGGCGATGACAAGGGTGCGCTCAAGCGCTTTCGCACGTTGCTGGCGCACATGCCCGACTCGGAGCACGCGGCCGAAGCGTGGGACCAGATCGGCCACCTGCTCATCGCACGGGACCAGCGCAACGCCGATGCGGGCGTGGCCTTTGGACACAGCTTCCGCATTGCTCCAGGCGATGCCCAGGCCGACCAACGCCTGACTCGGTCGGCCCATTCCTACGCCGAGGCGAACCTGTTGGTGCGCAGCGATCGCGCCTATGAGCAGCTCGCCCGCACCTTCCCCGAGCTCAAGGCCCGAAGCCTCATCGGCCGTGCCGAGAACGAGATGTTGCGCAAGAACATCCAAGAGGCCTTGGCTCTGTACGAAGACGCCATTCCCCACGCCAACGATGCCAATGTGCGAGCGGTCGCTCGGTTCGGTGCCGCCAGCTGTCTCGAGCGCCTGGGCAACCTCGACGAGGCCATTGCCGCCCTCGACAGCGCCGACGTACCGACCGAAGTCAGCGAGCGTCGGCGCACTGGAATCAGCAACCGGCGCGACGCACGCGACAGCGAGTAGTCCCCATCAACCGGCATAGCGGCCGCTTGTTTGCTACCATCGCGCCCATGAGAAATGCCACCATCGTCGTGACCGCTGCTCTTGCCCTTGCTTGTGGAGGAGGCGGCGGCGGCTTCGGGTCGTCAGTTGGCCCCTATGCCACGTCGATGGGCGAGCACTATGCCAATGAGAATCCCGGCATCCCGTGCCCGACCTATGCGCTGGGCGATGAGATCGAGATGAACGGCTTCTCGTTCCGCATTGACGAGGTCATTGTGGCGGATGCCGAGAAGAGTCTGCCCTGGATTGCCAACTCCACCGAGCGAAAGCACTTCGAGCGCAACGAAAAGGACAAGGCGCTGATCATCGTCGCGTCAGCGCGGAACAACAACCCGGTCAAGAGCCGCTTCAACCTGAGTGTGAACACGTTTGGCACCGACGGCGAACAAGGCTCGTGGTGGGCCTACAACGAGAAGTTGGTCGTCGCCGAGCGTGGGGTCGACGAGTGGGACAGCAACCTACCCCCCAACAAGTGGATGCCTTGGATTGGCATCAGCAACCTCACTGACGAGGCTGCTGACGGCTCCATCTTGCGGCTGTACCACACCGAAAAAGAGTACGACCCCACCGACCCCCGCGGCCGGCGCAAGATCACAGTGCTGTACGAGCAGGCCGTCATCGACCTAGGCACTCCGACCCGTGGGCCGCACATCAATCCCGAGCGCCGCGATGGCAATGTGCCCGCCGCGGCGACCACTCCGACGCGTCGGCGCAAGTAGGCCCTAGGGTTCGTCGGAAGGCTCCTTGTCCGCCTGTGCGGAATCGGCTTCCGCGCTTCGTCCAACGGCCTGGTCGTCTTCAGCGGCCTGGTCGTCTTCTGAGACCTCGTCTTCCTCTTCAGGCTCGTCCCCTCCGACCTCGCGAATGAGCACGATGGTCAGGCCGAACAGGCCCAGCCCCATGAAGCCAACGCCAAAGGCGAGCACCGCTTGCTCGGCAAAAGACAGGGTTGGTGGCCGAAGTTCCGCCTGCTCGCCAAGGGTGCCTTCACTGTCTGCACGGCGTCGCAGCTCGTTGGTCAGCATGCTGAGGTCGTAGTCGGGAGCTGCGAGGCGCCGATCGCCGTAGACCAATTCCACATCGGCTTCGGGCAGCACGGCGATGAGCTCCCAGATGGGCCAGGACGCCTCGATGGAGCTGATCTCAAGCGGTGGATTGTCCCCGTTGTCGATGCTGACGACCAGCTCGTCGCCGAAGCGTCGATTGACGTCCAGGGTCAGGGCGCGACTGCTGTCATCGCCCATCCAGTTGAAGGCGCGCACGGTCTCGAGCTCGCCGCCTCTGGGCCGGGAGATGGTGACCCGTCGACTGAACTTGGGTGCGTCCGTCTTGACGGTGACGCTGCCGACGATCATGTTCTCGACCGGCAGGGTGGCGCGGATGTACGACACGCCATCGCGCTCGTTCCGCTCCATGGGCAGTTCGCCCCAACTCTTGCGAACGCCTTCGCCGCGCAACACATAGGGAATCTGCCGACCCTCGGAGTCGACGAGGCGCAGGTCGGACAGGTCGGGTTTGGCGTTCGCCAGCACCTCGGGGGAGAGAGCTACCCGGGACAACCCCTGGCCTTGGACGGTGTGTGACCACTTGAAGCGACCCAGCTCGATTTCGGTGCCTGCGTTGCCCAGCCCGCTGCGAACCTCGGGGGGCGAGTAGGCCGGGTTGGGGCTGCGCTTGTCGGCGAGCTCATCGGTGGAGGCCACTCGGGCCAGGTCGGCGGCTGCGAACTGCAGGTCCGAGGTATGGGTGGTTCCGCTTGGCGCGCCCGCGTACAGGGTGAATGGGCCGGCTCCTGGGTCGCGCACCAGAAGCTCGACTCCGGGGAAGCGGGCCTCGACGCTGGGCAGGGCCAGGGTCGGCCGAGAGACGGCTTCGATGTAGACAATGACGCGTTTGTTCGGTCGTGCGGACAGGTCCAGCTTGGTCTGCTCGATGCTGGCACCGCCAATGGCGGAGCGGCGAATGACGGCGCTGCGGTTGTGCCAGACGTCACCGGGCAGGGTCTCGGGACCCGCCATGATCGGAGGGATGAGCACCTCGGCATTGCGCTCGAACAGGCCATCCTCGGGTTTTAGGACGACCCTAGTGATCGGATAGGCATGGGGCAGCGGAACGTCGTAGCGGACCCAGCTGTCCTCTTGCAGCCATGGGGCCTCGACGGGCAGCGTGACGACGTCGTCTTTGATGCGAGAGCCGTCCCAGCGAAGGGCGTTGATCGAGGGGTCCCGGCTCTGCGAGTCGCCGTGGTACTTGAGCTTGAGGTGGAACAGGCCAGTCTCGGCGGGAACCGGCAGCTCGGCGTTCGAGCCCGATGACAGGTTCCAGATCAACGCGGTGGTCAGCGGAGTTGTGTCGCCGTCGCGGGTGAGGGTGGCGGTCGCTGCAAGCGGGCGATCGGGCAGCGTGACTTCCAGCGCGTCGAAGGGCCGATCATTGATGAGGATGGACCACGAACCAGGATCTTTGTCCGGCCAATAGGCGACCGAGAAGCGGCTGTTCTTGGAGCCGCGAATGGCGGACACCGAGACCGGTGGCTCGCCGCCGCGACGCACGGCAAAGGGCACGGACTCGCCGACGCCGTTGATGAGCATGAAGTCGCTGCCGTCGATGGGATCGGCAGATGATCTCAGGTCGGGTCCAATGCGAATGCGGGACACACCGGTCTCGGCGACGCTGACCTCGGTGGACCACGGGAAGTCCTGGAGCTCACCGGCCGATGCGAGGCCAAGCAGAATCAAGAGCCACATATCAGTCTGCACCTGGTTCAGAAGATTCAGAAGAGTCGGTCGGGTCGGCCTTGGTGGCCTCGTCGTCGGGGGTCGTACCGTCGCGCAGCACCAGCCGCTCGAACAGGAAGGCGGCGACCAGCAAGATGATGCCCAAGCCCATCAACGAGCCGACCCTGACAAAGCCGGGCAGGCTCCAGATGTCGTAGACCAGCACCTTTGCAGCGGCGAGCAGCAAGAAGGAGAAGCCCAAAAAGCGCGTGTAGCGACTCGCCACCACCAGCCCGATGATCAGCAGGGTCATGCCCCATCCGCCCCAGGCCAGGCTGCGCACCATGCCTTGCAAGGTCGTCTGTCCGCCCAGCTCGAGGGGGCCTGCGTCTTGGAAGGCGTGGGAGACCTGGACGTTGACCAGTGCAAAGCCGGTCAACATGGCCAGCAGGCGCAGCATCACCGGTGCGGGCATGAGCAGGTCGGGGCCCTTTTCGGGCTTGCTCTGCTGGACCCAGTAGGCAGCGGCGACCAAGCACAATGTGGGAACTCCCCAGGTATAGAGCGTCCAATTCAGGATTGGCCAGCCGCCAGCATGGCCCCAGGCGAGTGCCCAGGGATTGATGAGCAGCCGCACGCCGATGGTCAGTCCGAGCACCACGGACGACCAGCGCAGCAGCGGATGAGTGAGCTTGGTCGACAGCCAGCCCAGCGCCGCCGCCTCGAGGGCCCAGCCAACGGTCAGCCACTTCTCCCACACTTGCAGGGGCAGGGCGAAGGTCAGGCCCAGCAGAGCCACGCCGACGGCCACCGCCAGGGTGGGGTCGCTGGACTTGACCTTGTGGGCGCGCACCAAGACGCCGGCTGTCAGCAGTCCGTAGCCACCAATCAGCACGGGCAGCAGTCCGATGACGCCCTCTCCGAGTCCATGGCGCCAAGCCAGGTAGAGGGCTGGAGCGAACAACGGTGCAGCCAGGACCGCGCCCAGGTGAGACAGCACGGGCACGCGATCGTCGGTCCATCGGCCGGCCAAGGCGGGCACAGAGAGCAGCGTCAGCGAAGCGAGCGTGGGCCCGACCAACCAGGCGGCGCCGATGTCCTCGACCATGAGGCCGCCCATGGTGAGCGCGAACGCCAGCGACAGCACACCGGCGAGGCTCAGGGCGCCATCGCTCGAGGTCCAGGGGCCAAGTGCGGCCAGCACGGCAAAGGCGATGACGCTGACGCCAAACAGTGAGCTGGCGACTCCGATCAAAGGTGCTGTGCCCAGGAGCAGTCCGGTGGCCAGAGCCAGCGCAGCCAGGGCAGCACCGGTGCCGCGCTCGGCGATGTAGATGAGCAGGCCGACAGCGAGGGGGCCGAGCAGTCCGGCGACCAGCAGAGGCGTGACCTCTTGTTCGACCGCCGCCCAGCCGCCGAACCACGTCATGAGCGCCGGAATGGCTACGGCTGTACCCACCAGGGCGATCAACAGCTGTTGGCGGACGCGCGCTCCGATCAACAGTGGGATGGAGAGGAGGGAGACGGCGGCGGCGCCGAACCAGATCGCCGGACCCTGTGCCTGCACAATCAGCACGCCGGTGCGTGGATCGGTGAAGGCCGAGTCCACAGGAAGGACCCAGGCTGTCGCCAGCAGCGGAAAGAGTGCGGCTCCATAGGTGCCAGCGACGGTGACCGCGACGCCGCTGAACGACGTCTCCTTTGGGGTGCGAGCGACCGCGGCGCCAAAGGGAATCGCAAGGGCAAAGGCCGCCACGAGTGCGACAGGGACCGACTGTGGCGCGTAGGAGCCAATGCTCCAGGCCGAGAACAGCAGGCCCGTACCGGTCGCGGCCAGGGCGATGACGTCGAACCAACCGCGGAATGCGGCGGCGGAGACAGTGCCGATCATCAGCAGGAACAGGTAGGCGAACAGGCCCACGCCGGTGCTCTCGCCGGTCGAGACCAAGATGGGCGCCATCAGGCCGCCGATGAGTCCTAGGTGGGCCATGAACCGGTCGTTGTGGACGACGGCTCGCAGGGCCGCGACCCCCGACACGGCGACCAGCAGGCCGAAGGTCGGCAGCGGTCCGATCAGACTGTAGTAGGTGCCCATGGCAAAGATGCCGCCGAACAGGGTGCCCATGGCGACCCCTTCGAGGGCCGATGGCAGCACGAGCACGCGTCCGCGCAGAACGCCGGCAAAGACCCACACCACGGTGCCGCCCACGAGTGACATGGCGACGCGTGTCGATGGCCCAAACCAGCCGGTCCGTGCGACCGCCACCAAGCCGAAGAGCACACCGACAATCAGCATGAACGCGCCGATGGCGGCGGCGATCCACACAACCACACGCTCGGGAGACGGGGCCTTGACCTGGCTCAGGTCAGGCAGCCACTCCAGCCCGGTGGCGCCTCGATTCCTGCGGCCTGATGCGGGGGGGAATGCCGAGGAAGCAGCCGCGCGAGCGGGTTCGGGAGCGACCTGCGTCTGCTCATCCTCTGGCAGCTCGGCTTCGGCTTCGGCTTCGGCTTCGGGCTCAGCCTCGGGCTTGGATTCGGTGTCTGGCTCGACGTCGGCCTGTGGTGGTGCGGAGGGTGCCGTTTGTGGCGCTGGCGCGTCGGCGGCGGGCACCCCCAGCTCGACCTCGACCAGGCGCTGCTGCAGCACTCGAAGCTGCTTCTGCAGCTTGCGCCGTTCTTGGGAGGCCGCGTAGGCGACGACCAGCGGGCCAATCAGGCCGATGATCAGGCCTGCAATGGTGCCGGTCAGCGCGCCGACCATCGCTCCCAGTAGTGCGCTGAAGAAGGCTTCCACCGGTCTCTCCGTCGTGCACCCTAGCAGCGATGTCACGCGGCGGATTCAACGCCGAGGGAATCCCAGGTGAAACCGACGTGAACGGCTTTCTGACGGCCCTGTCACCGTTTGTTGGGCAATCGTCAATTGAGTTGCTCGCTAAATGACACTTCATTAGCTGGCGCCCGATCGGGCTTTCCCCGTAATCGTGTTTGTTTGGAGATTTTCATGCGCACCACTCTGTCGATGGCATTTGCCACTCTCTTCTTCTTCGTCGCCTTCATTGGCTGCGACATCCAGCCCGAAGCCACTTTCGAGCACAACGGTGTCGAATACGCACAGCGCGGCGCCAACAAGATTTTCTGCGGCGGCATCGCCGGTTTCGAGTGTCCCGAGGGCATGTGGTGCAAGCTCGATGGCAACTACCCGGACGCTGGCGGAACCTGCAAGGGCTCTCCGGCGGGTGACGACTGCTCGCTGGTTCGCTGCATTGGCCCGGACTCCTGTCCCGCTGGCCAGACCTACCACGCCCCCAAGGGCAAGGACTGCTGTGGCAGCTGCAAGGGTCCCGACAAGTCCGTCGACGAGGGCTACTGCGAGACCGCTGCCGATTGCGACGGCCTGATTCACATCATGTGCGTCGGCTCCTGGTCTTGCGACAGCAACCAGTGCGCCTACGATTGCGACGTCAGCACGCTCTAGACCGTCTCGGCTAGCGCTCCTGCGCGCACAGAGCCCAGCTTGCCATCGAAGGGTGGCAGCTGGGTTTTTGCGTTGTTGCGTAACTTGGCTGTAAGCGCGGAAACCCCTGCAGCGTTCTCCGGTCCCATGGCCCCACACACCGGAGGATTCTGTGTTCAATTCCCGCATTCCCATGACCGTTGGCCTGGCTCTGACTGCCGTCATTGCCGCCATCTACGCGCCTCATCTCACTGGCCTGACCGCCACAGCAGGGCCACTGCCGGAAGTGGAGCCGCCACCGGTGCAGCCCTTGGTCGATGTGATGCCCATTCCCGAGCCGGTGATCGAAGTGGTCGACGTGCCGCTTCCGGTGGTGATCGAGCCGGCCATCGCCGATGCGGATCCGCTTCCCGAGCCCGAACCCGAGCCGATTGTCGTCAAGCCCCGCCGGGTTGAGATCGTCATCGCCCTCGACACCAGCGGCAGCATGAACGGGCTCATCGACTCGACCCGCGCTCGCATCTGGGACATCGTCAACCAGACCGTCTCGGCCAAGCCCACGCCGGACGTGCGCGTCGGCTTGCTGACCTATGGCACCCCAGGCGGCTCGAGTGTCGATCAGGGCTGGGTCAAGCACCAGATGGACCTGACCGACGACCTCGACACATTCTATGGCCGCCTCATGGGCCTCAATACCGCCGGTGGCGACGAATACGTGGGCTGGGTCCTGCACGAGGCACTCAATGAGATGAGCTGGTCGCCCGGCGATGACACTGTCCGCATGGTGTTCGTGGCCGGAAACGAGACCGCCGATCTAGGTCGTGAGTTCCACGACTTCCGAGTCGTCGCTGGGGCTGCATCAGAGCGAGGAGTCACCGTGCACACGGTCTTCGCAGGCAACGAAAACCAGGGCCGAATGCTGCTGTGGGAGCAGGTCGCCGACATGGGAGGCGGCACCTATACGGCCATCGATCAGAACGCGGCTGTCGTGGCCGTTGCGACCCCGTTCGATCAAAAGCTGCGCGAGCTGAACGGAGCTCTGAACACGACCTATGTGCCCTACGGTGCTGGGGGTTCGGCGGGCGTGGCCAACCAGGTCGAGCAGGACAACAACGCCATGAAGTACGGCAGCATGGGCGCCCGCACGTCCAGCAAGGGCAGTGCTGCGTACCGAAACGATAGCTGGGACCTGGTCGATGGACTCGAGAGCGGCGTTCAGATCGGAGACCTCGAAGAAGAGGAGCTGCCCGCGGCGATGGTGCCCATGAACGCAGCCGAGCGTCAGGCCTATGTCGACGACGCCAAGAAGCAGCGCGATACGGTCAACGCCGAGATCGCAGCCATCACCGGCGAGCGCGAGAAGTGGTTGTCCGACAAGCGAGCCGAAGCCGACGCGCCCGACGACCTCGACAGCGCGCTGCGTGAAGCAGTCGTCGAGAGCATGGAAGAAGCCGGATTCGCGTTCTAGTGAGTTGAGTCCGAAGTACAAGGAGCGGCGAGCTTCGTCTCGCCGTTGCAGCGGATCGACGGCGAGACGAAG
>CAYYHT010000166.1:0-12038 GCA_964471355.1 uncultured Enterobacteriaceae bacterium | reverse complement strand
GTGCGGGGGGCTACCTCTACGCCAAGGGACTTGCCGACGAATCTGCAGCCGTACACCAGCTGGGAACTCCCCCGGACAACAAGCTCACGGCACTCTCGTTGGGAACCCTAGTCGCTGGAGGCGCGTTCATGACCTGGTACTCAGCAGACGGGTACGAGCCACCGGTCCCGATGGCCGCCGCCATGACGCTGTTCACCAGCACGATTGTGACCATGACCATGCAGCATCACCGACGTCGAAAGGTGATTCGACGCACACCTCCTCGCATCCCGGACGCCGAATCCGAGCCGCTGCCGGTGTGGTGAGGCCGTCTGGAGCCAGCCGCCCCACCCCGTGACCATCAATTGCTCGACGCGTTCATGCCGGCACACTCCAACTGCTACCGTGGCCGAACGGGAGGGACCCATCTCGCTGTCGATGTGTGCATTGTTGGTCGCTGTGTGGCTCGCACCGGCCCATGGCCAGGAAGAGAGCGTGCAGCCGACGGCCCTGCCGCCGCTGGTCGTGGGGGTCAAGCACTCCCCGCCCTTCGCCTTCAAGCGGGATGACGGCACCTGGAGCGGCCTCTCCATTGAGCTGTGGGAGTCGGTGGCCAAGGAAATCGGGCGCGACTGGGTGTACGAGGAACACGCTCTGGCCGAGCTGCTGGTGGTCGTCGAGAAGGGGGATGTCGACCTCGGTGTGGCCGCGTTGACGGTGACGGCCGACCGTGAGCGACGCTTTGACTTCGGCCAGCCCTTCCACACTTCTGGTCTCGGCATTGCCGTGGTTCCAGACCCGGAGCCAGGCCTGATTGCGTTGCTCTTCGGCATCATCTCGGGCCCTTTCTTTGAGGCCGTGGCCGCCCTCGCCGGACTGCTGTTCTCGGTGGGTGTGATCGTGTGGCTGTTCGAGCGGCGCACCAACGAGCAGTTCGGCGGCTCGGCCTCAGAAGGACTGTTCGCGGGCTTCTGGTGGTCCGCCGCCACGATGACGACGGTTGGCTACGGAGACAAGGTCCCGCGCAGCGTGGGAGGCAGGATCGTTGGCATCGTGTGGATGTTCACCAGCATCCTCATCATCTCAAGCTTCACGGCCGCCATCGCATCGGCGCTCACTGCGCACCAACTCGAGCTTCCCCTGGATGGACCCGAAGACCTCCATACCGTGAAGGTGGGCACCGTGAACGGGTCGACGAGCGCTGACTGGCTCGATGAGCACGACCTCGCATGGCAGTCCTACGACGACCTTGGGGACGCGATGGGCGCCCTCGACTCCGGAGCTCTCGAGGCTGTCGTGTACGACGCGCCCGTGCTGGCCTGGGTTGCCAACAACCAGTTCGACGACCGCATTGCGGTGCTGCCCAGAACCTTCGAGCGTCAGGACTACGCCATTGCCTTTCCCGACGAGAGTCCGCTGCGCGAGTCCGTCGACATCCAGGTGCTTGAGCAGACAAGTCAGCCCTGGTGGGGTCGGCGATTGCGCGAATACCTAGGCGAGTGAAAACGCAAGACACGCCGCTAAGGCTCGGCAGACAGCGGCAGTGCCGCGCCTCCAGAAAGACGCTGCCGTTCTCGGTGAATTTCCTGGCGTTGGACAGCAGGTTCACCAGGACCTGCACCAAGCGATGTTGGTCCCCGAGCACGACCGAAGGCTCGGCGATCTGCACGTGCAGCTGCACCTCGCCGTCCTCAAAGATGGCCGCCACTGCAGATGCGCTCTGCTCACACTGGGACCCGACATCAACGGGCGCCTTGGCATAGTCCATCCGGCCGGCCTCCATCTTGCTGATGTCGAGCACGTCATTGATGAGTGCTGTCAGCCGCTCTCCTTCGCTGATGATGATGTCGATATTGCCCTGCACCAGCTTGGCGGCCTTCTGGGATTTGGCGTCGTCGGTGGGCACATGCGGAATGACGCTGCGGGCGAGCTTGCTGCGGATGATCTTGGCGAAGCCGAGCACCGACGTGAGCGGGGTGCGCAGCTCATGGCTGGTCATCGAGATGAACTCGGTCTTCATGCGGTCCACCTCCTTTTGCAGGGTCACGTCACGCAGCACGGCCACAACCCCCACGCTGGTACCGTCCTCGGTCCGAACGACGCTGGCGGCAATCTGTCCGACTCGGTCATCGGGCAGCGCCAGTTCCCGCTGTACGAAGCGGTCCTCATCGTCGGCCCACGCCGTCTCGAGCGCATCGATCAAGTCCGCCGGAAGGGCTCCAGCGGCTCGCTCTCCGACGATGCCTTGCTCGAGCTTGTACAGGTCCCTGAAGATCGGGTTCATGACCTCGATGGTCCGTCCATCGGCGCCGATGACGACCAGCCCGTCGGACAGGTGCTCCAGAATCGCCTGTCGCTCGGCCAAGCGAGAGCCCAGAGCGCGGGTACGCTCGGCAACGCGTCCCTCGAGCTCGGCATTGAGGGCGACGTTGCGCTCTAGCTCTGCGGCGGCTGCCTCGGTGGCCGAGCTGACCATGAGCATGCCCGAGACGGCGAGGGCGCCAATGAAACCGTCGACCGCCGAAACCTCCAAGACCCGCGCGACCAGCAGTGTGCGGTCCGCTACCTCGCCGCAGAACAGCACGAAATAGAGCACATTCCACAGGATCGACCACACCGTGAGCACCGTCGCGGTCAGTGGCCGCGTGAACAACATGCTTGCGACGATGAACACCGGAAACCACCGCGCCCAGCCGTCGTAGAACATCTCAGGTGTCCCTGAAAGCACGTCCGTCAGTGTGGCGGCAGAGAAGACGAGGACCAGCAAGATCACGCCATTGCCCGCCGTCGCCTCGCGGCCCTTGAAGAGCTGCACAAGGGCGCCAACCTGTATGACGCCCAAGAAGAGCAAGGTCAGCAGGTGCAGATACAGGTTGTCGGGATCGACCATGGTGTCGTGACCGACCATCACCACGGTGACAAACAGCCCGGCGCTGTACGCAATGAACATCGCCCGCGCCCGCGCAGCCGGCAGCGCTCTTCCCGCATAGACTTTGGCGAGCACGGCGAAGGGGTTCATCACCCACACCCTGCCACGATTGAACGGGCCTGCGGAAGGCGGCGGGCATCCGTCCGGCGCGCATGGCGGCACACTAGCCAAAGCCGACGCACAAACGCCTAGCGATGCTCGACGGTCTCAAGCCAATCGATGAGATAGGCGCGGGTCACGGCAGGACTCCTCGCAACACTCGCATTTTCTTTGAAGAAGGCCCTGTACTCGGCGGCCAGCTCGGGGGTGTCGGCGAGCCACTTCCTGAGGCGACGCGGGGTGACGATGACCACGTCACCCGTCTTGAGGTCCAGACGCGTGACCGTGGGCGTGCACTCGACGTCAGGGGAAGCATCGCTGAGTGGAACTCGGACGGATTGCCCAGACCGGGTGGTCGGCACGAACTCTGGTGCAGTCCGGAGGCATTGAAGGCCTTGAACGACGCCGAACTCGCCGAATCGCTGCAGGCGCCCATATCGTTCCTCTCGACCTGGCCACGGAGCGTCATTGTTGACATAGGTCTCGCCATGGGCGGTGAACGCCCAGGTCCGGACGGTCTCCCTCGCCTCGCGTTTCGAGAGGTTCAGGAGTCGCATGGGGTCATCACCGAGTCGCGCCCATGGCACGCCGCGCACCTCGGTCTGTACCGTCCCCCAAGGCGCGTCGATGACCCACCGATCGAATGAGCCGTAGAGCGTCACCGTTTGGCGGCCTGCGGAGTCTGGTTCCACGGGCGTGGCCGCTAGGGCCCCGGCGATGGCGAGTACAAGAATCATTGGCGTGCTTCTAACGTGTTTCCTGGCAGCTCAACTCGGTCCGCGCAGCAGTCGAAGCGGCACCATCAGCAGCACGAGTGCCGCGGCGGTCACGGTCTGAGTCGCCCCCACGGGAAGCACATACAAAAACGAGAGCAAGTAGCCGAGGCCTCCGGCAGTCGCGCCAAACAGTGTTGCAAGGGCGATGGCGTGAGTCAGGCGAGTGGTTGCCAGCAGTGCGGCCACGGCGGGCAACACTGCGAAGGCGAAGACAGGCAGTGCGCCCAGCGCGCGGGTCGAGAGGCTGACCATCAGCGCCACCAGCATCCACAGCACCACGTCGAGCAGCTGCACTGGCAGGCCGTGCACCTTCGCTCCCTCGGGATCAAAGGCGGCGAACACAAAACCGCGGTGCCACCACGACAGAATCGCGATGACGAAGGCGCCGGCGCCGCACACCAGAAACATGTCATCGGGACGGACAACGACGGCGGTGCCGAACAGGATGGCCGAGATGTCATGCGCCTCTTGGTGGATGCGGTCACCGATCACCACCGTCAAGCCACCAAAGCCGACGTATGCGAGCCCGAGGATGGCTTCGCGGCTGATCCTCAGCGCGTCGGTGCGAATCGCGAACAGCAGGGTCGCCGCGAAGCTCATCAACACCGCCCCGATGACCGGGTGGCTGTCATGGTCCGGGTGTGCCGCGGACTCGCTGAAGACGATCTGCACCCAGAACGCCAAGGCCACGCCCAAGCCCGCGGCCTGGCTGACCGCAGCGGTCACAAAGACCATGCGTCGCATCACGATGTAGACGCCCAACCAGCCGAGCACAGCACCAGCTACAACCGCCGTGATGACGGGATCGCGGTAGAGCAGCGACCAGTACTCGATAAACAGGGCAAGGGTAGGTTCGCTCACGCGCCAAGCTCCTCGGAGGCGTAGCGCTCCTGAAAGTCGGTGTGGCCAAACACCTCGTCTGGGCTGCCGATGACGATGGAGTCCAGGGTGCGGTCCAGCAAGATGGCGTGGTCGGCGTATTCGGCGACCGATCCCAGCGCGTGGCTGACAACAATGACCGCAAGCCCGTAGCGCTGACGGAGCTGATCGAGCAGGCGCACCGAGGCCCGCTCAGCCACGCTATCCATTGCGGCGGTCGGCTCGTCGAGCAGTGCCAAACGGGCCCCACTGGCGACCATGCGGGCCAGCAGGACGCGCTGCTTTTGCCCCTCCGACAGGCTGCGGAAGGTGTGGTCGGAGAGCTCGAGACAGCCCGCTGACTTCATGGCCTCATCCACCTCGACCGAGCGCCCGCGGGGCTTCAAGAAGCTCCAGCCGCGGTCAATGCCCATGCGCACGACCTCTCGGGCGGTGACCGGAAACAGCTCGTCGAAGGTGCGCCGCTGCGGGGAGTAGCTGATGGACGGCTTGCCATCTGGGAAGGCAATCGAGCCCGAGATCGGCGGCAGCAGGCCCAGCACGGTGCGAAGCCAGGTGGTCTTTCCCGCTCCGTTGCGGCCGACCACCACCCAGAACTCCCCAGCGCACACGTCGACGGAGATCGGAGGCAGAAGCGCCTGGCCTTGGTAGCCGACGGCCAGCTGATCACACCTGAGCAGCACGTCACTCATCGTGGCCATGCTCCCCACTCTCGACGACGGACAGCCAGACGGAATCCAGCGCCGAAGGGGCCAATACCAGTGTCCACGTCCCTTGGGCCTCGAGATCGAGGTCGAAGTGCTCGGGAATGGACTCGGGGCAGTCCTCGTTGGCGGCTCCCGCAGGCAGCGTCTCGTCCGCTCCGCCGAACCGAAGGCCGTCCACGACCGCCGTGGCATCGGCAAACACGGTGATGGCCTCGTCAGCCGTCTCGGTCTCAAAAGAAACGTAGGTCGAGGCATCTGCTGACAACGTGACGAGCGCATCGCCGACCAGCAGAGGTGCCGCATCTTCGCTGGCTGAGGCGGCAATCGACGCCCCCTCGCCGACGTGCTCGCAGGCGTGGGCAAAGATGTCCTCATGCTCCTGTGCGGGGCATGCGACGACAACGAGGGCGAGCAGTGGGATGAGTGCTTTCATTGGATTTCCACATCGAGCTCGACGAGCCCGAAATTGTTGGTGACCGACGCGGCGATCTGGTCGGCGTCGGAGAGGGTGAAGTCGATGTCGTCGAACAGACGGCCGCCATCGGTGAGCTGGGCCGAGAGGTTCAGGCTGGGCTCTGAGAAGCGATCGACCGCCACTTCCAGGCCACTCGACAGAGGAAGAGGCTGCAGCTGCAGCGCGAACGGGACGCGCTGATCTTGCTCGACCCAGGTCATGTCCACCAAGACGTGGTCGAGCTCGATCTGAAAGCGGCGCAGGCCCGTCTGCCCCACGTCGGGGCCCTCGTCTGGAACCGGCAGCTGCAGCGTCCCCGCATCAAGGGCATCGACGGTCCACGGGCCCTGGAAGGACCAGACGGGAACGAAGCTCGCCGTGCCACCGGCAAGCTCGGCTTCGATCTCGGCGTAGGCGACCAGAGCGCCGCTGTCCGCATGGCAGTGGCCGCCATGACATAGCGAGTAGCCTGCGGGTGGGTTGGCAGGATCGAACTCCACGCCGACCGCGCCCTGCAGGTCGTCGACGTGGATTGAAGCGATGGCCAGCTCGATGCCGTGCACCTCGATCTCCCAACCCTCGTTGGTCAACGTGCGGTCGCCGAGGTCCCTGGCCTCAGTTGGATGCAGGTCCAAGGCGAGTTCGGCGCCCTCGAGGGTCGCAAAGGGAGCACCAGGACCTGTCGTGCAAGCGGCGAGCAGGAGCGACATCATTTGGACATTCCCGCTTCGAGGGCCGTGACGACAGCCTCGATGTGCCCGATGTAGCTCTGACCGCCCCCGAAGTTGGTGCCTCCCGGCAGGATGACCAACTCGGCCGCGGACTTGTCGGCGATGAGCCGGGCGGTGTTGGGCGGGTAGTAGACCTCCTGCAAGATGATTCCGGCACCGAGCTGCTCGACCACCCCCAGCACGTGGGCGACGTGGGCAGGATTCGGCGGAATGCCCGGCTTGGGCTCGATATCGACCACGATCTCGAATCCCAGCCAGCGCTCGAGGTAGGGCCAGCTCCGGTGGAATTCGACCACTGGCGCGCCCTTCAACGCAGCGAGCCGCTGTTCCCAGGCGGGAAGCTCACGACGCAGGTCCGCCTCGAACTGCCCGGCATTGACGGCATAGACCATCGCGTTCTCGGGGTCGAGCTGACCGAGCCGCTGTCCCAGCCCCGCCGCGACGCGGATCATCGCGTACGGATCGAAGGTGTAGTGTGGATTGCCGCCCGGATGGATGTCGCCCATCTCTCTCGAGACGGACCCCGCCGGAATCTGCAGCAGTTCCACCCACTGTGAGCAGTCGATGTAGCCCGCCGAGCCCAGCTGGATGTGCTTGTTGCGCGCACCGGTCTGCAGGGTCGGCAGCCAGCCGACTTCGAGCTGCAGCCCCTGGACAACGAGAGCATCGGCGCGGGACAACTCAAGCAGCAAGCTCGGCTTGGCGTCGACAAAGTGGGGGTCCTGGGTCGGCAATGACAGCGCAGTGACCTTGATGTGGTCGCCGCCCACCTGGCTTGCGACTGCGGCGAGATCCGTTGTGGTGGCCACGACGCGTAGTTTTCCAGCCTGAGCGGGCACAGCCAGCACCAAGGCGAACAGCAGAGCGATGAAGCGATGCATGGTGGCTCCTAGCTAGAAGTCGTGGGCGCCATGGGCACCCACATTGAACTCGAAGGCGGTGAACGCCGCGAAGGTGGTCCCCTCGCCTTCGGAGGTGTCCGCTGCCCCCTGCAGACGCAGCCGCGAGAACTCGGTGGGCCAGAAGGTCAACGCGAGTGCGCTGCGATGCCGCCGCACGTCCCACTCGGCGTCGAGCGGGTCCACCACAGCCACACCGCCCAGCCCGGTCGCAGGAGTGCCCAGCTCGTATCGGGCTCCGACCGCCCAGCGCCGCGAGAAGCGCCAGGTGGCCATGGTCAAGCCAGTGATGTCCAGCAGCACGTCGTCGGGTACCTGGCGGCGGCGATGCAGCCACTCGGTGGTCAGGGACAGCTCCTGCCAGGAGCCATCGGTGATGACCCTGTAGTTCAGGAACACGTCGGTGCCGTACAGCTCGCTGCGGTTTCGGCGTCCGCTCGGGTTGGGGCCGCCCGCGAAAGACAAGCCCCACAGCAGGCTCCAGTTGTCGGACAGCTCGAAAAACTGCTCGAGCAAAGCCGTCGTCTGCAGGTCCAGGGGAGAGTAGACCCCCAGGTCCTCGGCCCCGTAGAAGCTGCGGGCCGTGGCCGCCCCATCTGCCATCGTCTCGCTGACCGCCAGCTCAACGAACCAGGGCGTAGGCAGCAGCACGGAGCCTTCGATGCCCAGTCCGCGGTTGCCCTCCCCGCCAAAGTTGCGACCGACCAGCAGTGGCTGATCGACGAAGTCCCAGGTGTGCGGATGGGTGGCGTTGACGCGACCGAACCGGGTGAGGAACTGCCCGACCCGCAGCTGACTGCGAAGCGGCAGTGCCAGCGACGTCGCGTACATCTCCTCGATCTCGACGCCGAACTGCGCAAAGACGATGTTTCCGTCCAGCCGGAAGTAGGGGTCGACTGCTGAGCCGATGGCCAGCTCGACCTGTTGGAGGTTGAAGCCGTTCTTTTGAGGGTCGTGGGCCCCTCGTTGGTCGGGGGTGTCCGAGAACGCGGCCAACGCGACGTCGGTGATGACGCTGATGTTGGGGTTCATGGACTGAGATGGGGCTTGTTGGGCCACGGCGGTGGCCATCAACGCAAGGATTGCGGACATGGAGGTTCCGAGCTTTCAGGCAGACGGGTGCGACGCGGCGACCCGATGGTCGCCGTCAGCTGCGGAGCGGAGGTCCGGTCTTGGGGGCGAACGCCAGCGGTGGACCGCGCGGGGCGGCCGAGTGCAGGTGACGCTTGCCCTGTGATACCGCCAGTACGGCGGGTATTGCGATGGACACCGTCGCTGAGACCACCTCGAGCGGCACCAGATCAGTGGCACAGCCGTCTTCGTGGCCGTCTTGCTCTGGAGCGCTGATGACGGGCCCGTCGACGCGTTCGGGTGCGACGACGACCTGACCCGTTGAGGAGGAGTCGACCTCGAGTACCTCGCCGTGCTCTGCGCAGATGGTGTGCTGCACGAACACATGGTGCAGCTGGCTGCCTAGCAACGTGGCAACCCAGGCAAACAGCCCGAGCAGCACAAAGCAGCGGCCGAGTTGGGAGCGAAGACGATCCATCATCGCCCGTATAGCACGGTGCCTGACGGGCCTCTTCCCGTCCCGATCGCATTGCGAGGCCTGCGAAGGCTCTTGGCGCGACTGCTGGTCCCTGTCGCGGACACCATTGTGCAGGCGAGCTCGCAGACGAAGCGCTGGCCATCACAGACGTCCCGGACATCGTACTGACCGACCCATAGGCGGGTTTCGAGGAGGCATGCACACCCGGACTGGTGTAAAACGTATAGCGAGAGGTCTCTTGAGTCCCGCCCAACGCCAACTACTGATGGTCCTCGTCGCCGGCACCATGGCCTGCTCTGGCGGCGATGAACCGGCCGGCAACTTCGTGACCATCTACGAGCCGGGCCAGTACATCGACCTGGGCCGGCGACCCCTCTCCCGCATCGCTGACCCCACGATTGTGCAATCGGGAGGGGACCCGGTCCTCGAAGCCACCGCCTTCTGGTACGAAGCCGAGCTGCGCTGCGCAGGCGTCTGTCAATGGGTGGTGATTGAGGTCGAGGAGCCACTCTGCGTTTCACTCCGTGAGCCCTTCGTCGAGACGACCTGCACCGGCACGACGCAGATCACACATGGTGACGTCGACGTCATTCCCGAGGAGCTCGAGACCTTCCTTGGCCACGCGGTCACCGTCCAGCTGCCCAGCGGCGGAATGCGAGTCAACGACGTCGAGTACTTCGGCGTCCACATCCAAGCCGTTGTCGAGGAAGGAGTCGTTCCAGGCACTGACGGAGGCTGGTTCACCCGGGAATACGCGGGGGTCCAGCGGGACGGACTGACCACCTTCGATCACGCACCGGACTCCGTGCCCCTCGGAGGCAGGCTGGTCGGCTGGGATGTTGACGGCGCCGCCGGAGCAGGGCTCATCCTTCGGGACGGCGTTCAGATCGAGCTCGACCAGAGCGCCGAGTCCTTGGCGGGCAGCTCGGTGGGCCTCGCCTACTTCGACCCCAATGGCGGGCGAAACGTCGCGTTTGCCCCCGTGGGCGACGAGGTCATCTCGGTTCGGGCAAGCGCGACCATCGAATACGATCTGGACTTCTGGCCCCCCGCCGACCCCGTCCGGCTCTACGTCGAAGTCACCGATGTCAACGCCGGCGCCGCGACCGCGCTCAGCCCATTCCGCGCCGTGCGTGCCAGCGCCCCACAGATGGGTGCAGTGACGGTCTGCTTCAACCGGCGTCTCGACCCCGCATCGCTCGGACAGCTTGTGCTGGACGCCAGCCCATCTGCGGTCACTGGCCCTGCAATGCTGCTCGATGGGGATCAGTGCGTGTCTGCGCCCACCGAGGCACAGCCGCTGCGGGCGCCCATCACCATCACCGCATCGGGTGCGACCGCCATCGGCGGCGAGCAACTGATGCTGGCCACGGTCACGGCACAGACAGACGGCCACCTGGCCAGAGCCATCTTAGATGCACCCATCTGGGACACGGCCGCTCCCAATTTGGTGCCATTGTCCGACGGTGGCGTGATGATCGGCGAAGCGGGCTCCGAGGAGCTGGCTCCCGACTTGTTTGCAACCCGGCAGTCAGGCCTCGCCGACCTGACACCGGTGGCTACAGCACTGCCCGCCACTGGCACCGGGCTGTGGATCGGAACCGACGCCGGCCTGGTGCGCTACGACGCCGGCAGCACGACAACGTTCGAAGACGTCCTTGCGGTCGCGTTCGGGACGTTCTTTCCCCTCCCCAACGACGAGATCGTGGTGGGCACAAACTGGCTGCACGCCGACGATGAAGTCACCGCCCTCGTCGCCCCCGCCGAGCTCACGGGCCCGTACCTCGACACTCCGATTCTGGGCACATCGCACTTCCTGTGGGCCGAATCAGGCGGTAACCTCCATGTGCGCGCAGACGCCGACGGCAACACCATCGACTCGTGGACAGGTCCCCTGATCTATGCCGAGTTTGCCTTCGAGACCGACGGCCGGCTGTACATCGCAGAGAACTACGGGGTTGGTGAGTACTCGGATGGCGAGTTCCTGAGCTGGACGGACGGCACCTTCCTGGGCTGGACCGCTCTCGACGACGGATTCGAAGTGCTGCTGGACACTGGCGCGATGCGCCTTGTCGACGGCGAGCTGGTGCAGGTCCGCATCGCCGATCCGACCGATGAAACGCGATTTATGGGCCTTGCTCGATACTCCGGCGACATGGTGTTCCTGCGCTCGGTGCGCCCCAACGGGTCGACCGGCCTTCGCGTCACCCATCGCGATCACTGGGATGCCATGGTCGCAGACGCCCTCGCGGAGGTGCCCTGATGCGCCTTGTTCTGCTGCTGTTGCCCCTCGCAGTGGGCTGCAAAAAGGGCAACGCCGACGACGCTCAGGCGGGCCCCTATGACCTGCTCGAAGAGGGCGATGGTGACGTGCTGTTGGTGGCTGAGGAGCCCCTCAACGGCGCCATTTACCACTACCACATCGACAGCCGCACCACGATCAGCATCACCACCAACGAGGGCTTCCTCGACCACAACGGAACCGCCCTGCTGCGCCGGGTCACCACCGACGAAGTCGTCTACCGCGGGTTCAGTGAAGATGCGGCGCTGTTCTTCGGCACCGATACCTTCGGCCTGCTCGACGAGGGAGTGGTGACGCTGAGCTATCCGATCATGGCCGGACGCCGGTGGACCAGCGGCACTCCCGATTTTCCAGACATGTTCGAGTACCACGTCATCGGACCCGAGGTCATCGAGACCCCGGCCGGCTACTTCGACGCGGTGCGTGTCGACCAGCTCAACCGCGTCGACGACATCGACAGCTCCCGCTGGTATGCCCCTGGCGTCGGCATGGTGCATCGCATCGCATCGGCCCGGACGGCCTGACGTCAGCGACAGAGGCCCGCACGACCCTGGTTGCCTACTCCATCCTCGGAGACGCTCCATGAGACGTCTGGCAGCGATGAGCCTGCTGTTGCCCATGCTGACGGCCTGCGATGCGGACCTGCTGTTCAACAAGGACTGCCGATTCACCACCGCAACCGGTGTGTTTGAGATCTACGAAGACGGCTGCATCTCTTCGTTCATCGGCAGCTC
>CAYYHT010000165.1:1991-12040 GCA_964471355.1 uncultured Enterobacteriaceae bacterium | reverse complement strand
GTCACTTGCAGCTCCATATTCGCGTCGGGGCGCCCTACGGCCAGCGTGCAGACCCTGTTCGACCAGGGAACAGAGGCCATCAAACAGCGCAACAACAAAGCGGCGCTCGAGAACTTCTACCGCTCCCTGCAGCAAGCACCAGGCAACGAGTTCGGAGAAAGGCTCGCGCTTCTGGCCGGCGAGTTCGTCGTTCTCGATGCGTTGGAACCCAGAATGAATGAAGCCGTCAAAGCCCGCGAGACGAGTGAAGCTCGTAGAGAGCAGCTGCTCAAGGAGAGCAAGTGGCGAGGCAAGGCGGGCTTTGCGGCCAAGAAGGCAATCGAGGACGAATTCCGGAACGATCCAGTGGCGATAAAGGCCTGGGGTTGGCGACCGAGCGACGACGAGAAGGCGTTTCGGACCAAGCTCTCCGAAGGCGACGACGCGATGGCCAAGCACAATGCGGGAGCAGCTTCGAAGGCCTACACAGCGGCAATCGAGCTGGCCAAGCAAGCGGCGTGGCGCAAGGAAGCCCGCGCCAAGCTGGATACAGCGCGCAAGCAGCTGGCAGCAGCCACCGCGCAGACGTGGCGCGAAGGCGTGATTGCCGATGCGGACGGCGACTACGAGCTGGCGTTGTCGAAGTACACGGCGGTGCTGGCATCGGACCCCGGCAACACCAGCGCCCAGCTTCGCATCGGGCGCCTGAAGCGGATGGCTGGCGCACAGTGACCGCACGAGTTGCGCTCCTTGGTCTGACGCTAGTGCTGATGGGCTGCCCAAAGTCGGGTCTTGAAGTCGATCTGGCAGTGCCCGAAGCCGAGCAGCGTGTCGAGTTGGGTGGCCCGGTCGATGTGCTGATGGCTGGTGCCAATGAGCTCGATCCCACACCTCGTGGCCGCTCACTGAACCTCCTGATCCGCGCTTCGGCTGAACCGGCTGGAGGACAGTGGGGTCCCCGCGGCCTGTACGACCCCAACCCGTGGGTACAGCGCCAGGCAGTCGAGGCGCTCGCGGCGCGGTTGCCCGAGACGGAATCGGCCCAAGCTCTTGAGGCCTTCATTGAGCGCGCCGACGTCGATCCCTATGTCAGAGGCACTGCCGGCCTGCGCTTGGCTCGAATCGGACGCACTCAAGGCCTGCCCACCCTGACGGCTGCATGGCAAGGGGAGCCGGAGCCATGGAGACGGGCCCCGCTGGCGGCCGCGGCACTTGCGATGGGCGATACCAGCGCGTTGGCCCCGCTCTCTGCCGTCCTGGCGTCCGGGGACCTGCCCCTTGAGGTGGACTTTGTGCTCGATCTCGGGCGCGCTGGATTGCTCGATGTGGTGCCGGCCCTGCGCGAGGGCGAAAAGGTCATTGAAGAGGAGCTTCGGCTTCCATACGCCGCAGCTCGGATTGCCCTGGGGGACCCATCGGGCGAAGGGGCGCTGCGACGGGCTCTGTCCTCGGACATTGTCGAGCTTCGGCTCGAGGCGCTCGACTACCTGACCCGAATGCGCGAACCCGCCGCGACGGCGCTGTTGAGAAAGGCGCGCAGCAACGACTCCGAGCTGGTTCGGTGGTATGCCCAGCTCGCCCTGGTGTCCCGGAGTCAGGTGGACGTGGACCGACTCAGCGCCGGCTATGCCAGCGAGGACCTCGAGGTCAGGGTGATGGCCGTTCGCTTTGCGGGCGAGCTTGGCATCGCCGAGTCGCTGTCAAAGCGAGACGAACGAGTGGCTCGCGAGGTGGTTCGGTTGGCGCTGAATGCCGATGAACCAACACTGCGTGAAGCGGCCCTGCGGGCCTTGCTGGACCTGGGATTGGACGGCGAAGAAGAAGTGCTGCAGCGAAACCTGGGCAACGAATACCTGGCAGTCCGTGTCGAGGCTGCAGGGGCCCTGCTGCTGCTGGACCCCCAGCGCGGATGATCATCTGGCTGCTCGCGGCGACTGTTTTCGCAGCGCAGCCGGACTGGGATCGCGGCGCCGAGATCTTAGCGCGCATCGCGGCCGCTCCGGAGCCGTGTCCCCCGACTGAAGAAGGGCGCCGCGCCGACAAAGAGCTGTACGACCAGCTTGGAAAATGGCTGGGTCCGCTGCGGACTCACGACAGTCGCGAGGTCCGTGTACGAGCCCGTGTGGTGGGACTGGCGGGGGTGATGTCCCTGGCCGACCGGCTGCAGCGCGGGGATGACTGCTGCGCGGATTGCTACGAGTCCGCTCTATGGACTCTGGACCGCCGGGCATTCGACATTGAGCAGTCGCTGGTGCGCGACGTGTCTGATGCGGTTCGCATGGATGCCAAGGACGGTCCAACCCTGTGCGAACTCGTGCCCAGAGACCTGATCAATCCGCTGCGGATGGGCTGTGAGTATAGCTTGGGGCCAGACGGCCCTCCTCCCGCTCCCCTAGCCGAACCCGAGCCGATTCCGCGGGCTGTGCGCATGGCTCCCCCCACCGAATAGGCTGAAAAGCACGATTTGATCGCCGTAGATGTAGCGTTTGGGCACACTGTCGCGTACGTGGGGCGATTGTGACCCTTCGTTTTTCCCGGTGATCGATGTTTTCGTCCCTTCCCGAGCTCCCCACCAAGCACCGCCAACTGCTCGCGACATGCGCGGCGGCGGCGGTCTTCTCTCTGTCGCTCGGCCATGTGCCCGAGGCCAAGACGGCGGGAGAGACGTGCACGGTCGACGCGACCATTACGTGCAACACGTTCTACGCATCGCTGAACAGCCTGACCGATCACGGAGACTACGGGAACGAGTGCAACGGAAACACCTACCCGGGACAGGACTACTCCTTCGAGTTCACCCCCGCGGCCGGTGAGCGTGCGGTTGCCTATGCCCACGGACCCGCCGTTGGTGGTGGTGGCGTCGATCTGTTCCTGACCAAGACCGACAACTGTGGCGCCCTGTCCGACTGTGTGGACGTGTCCGACGACCCTGACGAGCTCGCCGATGAAGAGATCTCGTGGACCGCCGATGGCTCGACCTACTACGTCTCGTTCGACAACGAATCTGGCTTTGGCGGTTTCCCGGTGCGCTTCGGCGTGGGCTGTCACGATGAGTGCACGCCATCGACCGATGTCGTCGACACACTGACCTGCTCATCCGACCTCGCTGGTTCGACCAAGGACAGCGGGCAAGAGCTGCTCAACTACTACTCCTGCGGCGACCCCTTCCATCACCTGGGCCAGCCGAACCCCGAAGTCGTGTACGCATTCGAGCCTCAGCAGACGGGCGACGTCACCTTCAACCTCGACAGCCAGACCAAGGACCACGACCTGTACGTGCTCGAGGGCAGCTGCGACACCGAGACCTGCATCAGCTCGTCCACCAATGCGGGCACCGATCCCGACTCTGTCACGTTCAACGCGGTGTTCGGCACGACGTACTACATCGTCGTCGAGAGCTTTGGCTTCTTCAAGGGCGCGGACTTCACGCTGTCCTTCGATGATGGCGCCGGTGGCTGTCCCGAGGACTGCGATGACGGCGTCGACAATGACTCCGACACCTTTGTCGACTGCGACGACTCCGACTGCGCAGCCGACCCTGTCTGCGCTGATTGCGACTTCGACAATGACGGCTTCGACCGGACCGACTCCAGTTGCTCCGGCCCGGACTGCAATGACTCGGACGCCGCCATCAATCCCAGTGCCACCGAAGTCTGCAATGGCGTCGACGACGACTGCGACACGGGCATCGACGAGGGTGTGCTGAACACCTACTACGAGGACAGCGATGGCGACGGCTTCGGTGACCTCGGTTCGACCACGCAAGCGTGCTCACAGCCCGGCGGCTACGTCACCGACAGCACCGATTGCGATGACAGCAACGGCGCCATCAAGCCCGGCGCGGTCGAGGTCTGCGATGGCGTCGACAACAACTGTGTTGGCGGCATCGATGAGGGGGTCGAGACCACCTATTACCGGGACTTCGACACCGACACCTATGGCGACCCGCTGGTCACCCAAGACGCGTGTTCGGCGCCTGGTGGCTATGTCGCGAACAACAGCGACTGCGACGACAGCGACCAAGACATCAAGCCTGGCGCCACCGAGGTCTGCAACCTGGTCGATGACGACTGCGACACCCTGATTGACGAAGGGGTTGAGATCACCTTCTACCGAGACTCCGACACCGACACGTATGGAGACCCGCTGGTCACCCAGGACGCGTGCTCGGCTCCCGGTGGCTATGTCGCCGACAACACCGACTGCGACGACACCGACGAGGAGATCAAGCCCGGCGCGACTGAGATCTGCGACACTGTGGACAACGACTGCGACACCTTGATCGACGAGGGCGTCGAGAACACCTACTTCCGGGACTCGGACACCGATACCTATGGCGATCCGCTGGTCACCCAAGACGCGTGCGCGCCTCCCGGCGGCTATGTCGCCGACAACACCGACTGCGACGACTCGCTGACGGCGGTGAACCCCGGCGCAGACGAGCTGTGCAATGGCATCGACGACGACTGTGATGGCACCACCGACGAGGCTTCGGCCACCGATGCGGCGACGTGGTACCGCGACGCCGACACCGACACCTACGGCAATCCGCTGGTCACTGCGATGGCCTGCGTGGCACCCGGTGGCTTTGTCGCGGACAACACCGACTGCAATGACGGCGACATCGCTGTGAATCCTGGTGCGGCCGAAGTGCCGTACGACGGCGTCGACAATGACTGCACGTCAGGCGATGAATGCGATGTCGACAACGACAGCCATGACGAGAACGGCATCAATTGTGCTGGTGATGACTGCGACGACACCAGCGCGGCCGTCAGCCCATCCGACGCCGAGATCCCGTACGACGGAATCGACAACGACTGCAGTGGCAGCGATGAATGCGACGTCGACGGCGATGGCCACGATGAGGACGGCTCCAACTGCTCCGGCGATGACTGCGACGACACGACCGACCTGATTCACACCGGGCGCCCCGAGGTTCCCTACGACGGCATCGACAACAACTGCAGCGGCAGCGACGAGTGCGACGTCGACGGCGATGGCGAGCTCGAAGATGGCGCCAATTGTCTGGGTCCGGACTGCGACGACAGCGACATCGCGGTGAACACCAGCGCAGTCGAGATTCCGTACGACGGCATCGACAACGACTGCGCCGGCGGTGACCAGTGCGATGTCGACGGAGATGGTGAGCTCGAGAACGGCGCCATCTGCGGTGGCGCGGACTGCAACGACGCCGATCCCGCCATCAACACCAGTGCGACCGAGATCGACTTCAACGGCATCGACGAGAACTGCGATGGTGCGGACGGCGGCGTGTGCGATGGCGACAGCGATGGCTTTGACGCCATCGTGTGTGCAGGCACCGACTGCAACGACACTGACGCCGCCATCAATCCCGGCGCCAGCGAAGTGCCCTACGACGGCATCGACAATGACTGTGCTGGTGGCGACGAGTGCGACGTCGACGTCGATGGTCACGCCGAGGACGGCATCAACTGCGGCGGCGATGACTGCGACGACGGCGACCCGACCATCAGTCCTTCCGACGCCGAGGTGCCCTACGACGGCATCGACAATGATTGCGATGCGGGCGATGAGTGCGACGTGGACGGCGACCTCTACCTGTCCGATGCAGTGCTCTGCGGCGGACTCGATTGCAACGACGCGGTGGCCTCCATCAACCCAGGCGTCGTCGATACGCCATACGACGGCGTTGATGACGACTGCAGCGGTGCCGACCTATGCGACGTTGATGGCGACGGACACCTAGCCATCGGCGGAACCTGCGGCGGTGACGACTGCGACGACACCGACGAGGACATCAGCCCGTCCGACGCTGAAGTGCCCTACGACGGCATCGACAACGACTGCGCCGGCGGCGACGAGTGCGATGTCGACGGCGACACCTACGATTCACCGGTGGCAGCCTGCGGCGGCGACGACTGTGATGACGATGTCGGGACCATCAATCCGGGGGTCACCGAGGTGCCCTACGACGGCATCGACAACGACTGCGTGGGTGGCGACGAGTGCGACGTCGATGGCGATAGTTTCCAGGCCACGGCAGGCAGCTGCGGTGGCGACGACTGCGACGACATCGTGGCGTCAATCAACCCTGGCGAGACAGAAATCCCCTACGACGGCATCGACAACGACTGTGATGGCACCGATGTGTGCGACGTCGACCTCGATGGTCACGACGAGATGGGCGTCTCCTGTGCCGGGGACGACTGTGACGACAACGACGGCAGCATCAGCCCGTCCGAGACTGAAGTCCCGTACGACGGCATCGACAATGACTGCGTGGGTGGCGACGAGTGCGACGTCGATGCGGACTCTTATCTGTCCGTTCTGGGCAGCTGTGGCGGAGATGACTGTGACGACGAGGTGGTGCTGGTCAATCCGGGTCAGACCGAGGTGCCCTATGACGGCATCGACAACGACTGCGCAGGCGGCGACCTGTGTGATGTCGACGGCGACGGCTTCGACGACCCCAGCTGCTCGCTGGGCGATGACTGCGACGACGCCGATCCGGCGGTCAATCCGCTGGCGTCTGAAATTCCCTACGACGGCGTCGACAACGACTGCACCGACGGCGATCTATGCGACGTGGACGACGACGGATTCGATGCTCTCGAGTGCGGCGGGGACGACTGCAAGGATGGCGATGTCAGCGTGCATCCGGGCGCAGTGGAAGACCCCGATGGCGTCGACCAAGACTGCGACGGCACAGTCGACGAGGGCACCGATCTGTACGACGATGATGGCGACGGCTACACCGAGAGCGCCGGTGATTGCGACGATGCAGACGCCAGCTCGGCGCCAGGCCTGGTCGAGGTCTGCGATACGCGGGACAACGACTGCGATGGCACGATTGACGAGAACACTGAGTGTTACGACGATGACGGTGACGGCTTCAGCGAAGTGGATGGCGACTGCAACGACGCCGACCCTGCGGTCAATCCGGGTGCGCCCGAGACCGACTTCGACGGCATCGACAACGACTGCGATGGCGCGGTCGATGGCGGCATCTTCGATCCCGACCTCGACGGCTACACCGAGGTAGGCGGCGACTGCGACGACGAAAACGCGGACACCTTCCCGGGCGCGACCGAGCTTCCCGACAACCAGGACAACGACTGCGACGGCACGGTCGACGAGGGCACGCTGCTCTACGACGACGACGGAGACGGCTTCTGCGAGGGCTATGACCTCGACGGCGACGGCGTCGATGAGTGCACCGATGGCTCCGACCCCGGCGACTGCAACGACACCGATGCCGGCGTTGGGCCCGGCGCGGTCGAGATTGACAATGGCATCGACGACGACTGTGACGGCATGGTCGACGAGGGCAGCGCCTACACCGATGACGATGGCGATGGCCTGTCCGAGGACGAAGGCGACTGCGACGACACCGATGCGTCGATCTTCCCCGGCACCGACGAGACCGAAAACGGCATCGACGATGACTGTGACGGTGAGATCGACGAGGGCTTTGTCGACCGCGACGACGACGGCTTCAGCGAGGCGGACGGCGACTGCAACGACGACAATGGCTGGGTGAATCCCGGTCTGCCCGAGCTCTGCGGCGACCTGCAGGACAACAACTGCGACGGTGCCTTTGACGAGAACTGCGACGGCATCGATACCGACGAGCCGGAGTTTGACGGTGGTGGCTGCAACTGCAGCACCCAGAACAGTGGTGGCGGGTCACACCTTCCACTGGTACTTCTGCTGGGGTTGGCGGCAGTGCAACGGCGCAGAGTAAGCGCCGTGGAGGTGAATCGATGAAGCGTTCAGCGCTGATTGCCGTGGCTCTGTTTCTGTCTGTCTCTTGTCGGCAGGACGTCTACGTGGCCGAGATCGACCGTGTGCTGACTGTCAGCCCTCCGGTCTCGGACGTGGGCGATGTGCCGCTCGGCTCCTCGGACTCCATCCTGCTCACGCTCGATTCGCTCGCTGGCGGCGACATCCCCGTGCGTACCATCTCGATCACCAATCCAAATGGAAACCACTTCGAGTTGGTCGGTGCCGCGCCCTTTGATGTGCCCGCCGGTGGCAGCTACGTGCTCGAAGTCACCTACACCCCCGAGAGTGCGGGCTGGCATCGCGCCGTCGTCACCATCATCTCCGAGTCCCGGAACGCTGAAATCACCGTCGAGCTGCGCGGCCATGGCGCCGAGGGTGGCGTTTCTGTCTGGCCCTATGCCTTTGACTTCGGCGCCGTCGACCCGGGTGCACAGCTGACCCGCGAGCTGAACATTCAGAACACAGGCGAGCTCGATCTCGTCGTCTACGAGGCGGCCTTTACCGAGAGCGAGTTCTCGGTGGTCGATTCTCTGCCGGTCACCATCGAGCCGGGCGACAGCAGCACCTTGGATATCGCCTACGACGCCACTGATGGAGACGGCGACGGCCTGGCCGATCCGGTCACCGGATCACTCGAGCTCGACATCGGGGAGTTCCTCGAAGCACCCAAGGTGGCATTGCGCGGCAATGACTGCGAAAACGGCCTGCCTGCGCTGTACGACCTGGACTCTGACGGCCTGACCAGCTGCATGGGCGACTGCGACGACACGCGCGCTGACGTCAATCCTGGGGCCATGGAAGTGGCGGACGATGTCGACCAGGACTGCGACGGCATCATCGATGAGGGCACGAGTGCCTACGACGACGATGGGGACGGCGCCAGCGAAGACGGTGGCGACTGCAATGACGGCGACCCACTGATCGGTATTTTCGCTCCAGAGGTGCCCAACAACGGCATTGACGACAACTGCGATGGCACCGTTGATCAGGGAACCACCGACCTCGACGGCGACGGGTGGTCCGGCGACCTCGACTGCAATGACACCGACGTCGACGTCCATCCCGACGGAGTCGAGCTAGCAGACGCCAAGGACAACGACTGCGACGGGATCGTGGACGAGGGCACCACGGCCTTTGACGACGATGGGGACGGCTACTGCGAGATCGGGCCTTGCACCGATGGCAGCACGCCAGGGGACTGCGACGATCTGTCGGTCACGGCGTTTGACACCAATCCTGGCGCCAGCGAGATTCCCGACTGGAGGGACAACGACTGCGACTCCGTCATCGACGAGGGCACCACGAACTTCGACGATGATGGCGACGGCTACAGCGAGCTGGGCGGCGACTGCGACGACGCGGTCAGTACCGGAGGCGCCATCAACCCGGGCCAGATCGAGATTCCCGGCGATGGCATCGACAATGACTGCGACGGCACCGCCTTGTAGGTAGACTGCTCGCGGAGAAACGCAGTGATCACTTGGTTGTTGGCCTCGATTGCCCTGGCTGGGCCCTCATGTACCGATCTCATTGACTGCGACCGAAAGTGCCGCGCCAATGATGGAGTCGCCTGTGTGACGCTGGGCGACCACTGGGAGAAGACTCCTGAGGACCGCTACGTCCAGGCCCAGGCGGTGCTCGCTTGGGCACGCGCATGCGACACCGGAAACAAGGCCGGCTGCTTAAAGGTCGCCCTTGCTCAGGCCAAGGGGCAGGGCGTCGATGCAGACGAGCACTCTGCGGCGCAGAAGGTCGAGCAGCTGTGCGCCGGCCGCTTTGTGCCCGCCTGCGTGCACCAGCTGGGTCAGGCCATCAGCAGCGGCACCGAAGAGCAGCGCACCGAGCTCGCCGAGCGCAGTGCGGGCATGGCCCAATCGTCGTGCGTGCAGGGCACAGTCATCGACTGCTTCTATGGGCCCGCCATCTACCAAGGTGTGCTGGGAGACATGCGCCGAGGCAAGGACGCGGCCAACGTGCTGCGCGAGACCTACAAAAAGAGCTGCGAGTCCGGCGAGTTCGATGAGTGCTGGTCCCTGGGCCATATTCATGCGCGCGGAAAGTGGGCCAATCCGAGCGAGCCGGCGTTTAGCCGTGCGACGCGAGACACGGTCCTGCTCGGTCCGATGGACGGTGCACTCACCCAGCGCTGGTACGAACGGGGCGATGAGCTTGCGTTGTTCAACTGCCGGTCGGGCGAAGCGGGCACCTGCAAGAGCCTGTACGACGAGCTGCGTGCCCGATCACGGCGCTGCAATATCGACACCAAGACCGAATGCCTGGACGGCGTTCAGACCAATCTC
>CAYYHT010000165.1:0-1981 GCA_964471355.1 uncultured Enterobacteriaceae bacterium | reverse complement strand
GTGTGCAGCGCGAAGAAGCCGAAGGAGAGCACCTGTGCGACGAAGGCTTCTCGCGCGCCTGCAGGTAAGACTCCTAGGGCGCTTCCATCTCGAGTGTCCGCGTCAAGATGCGCACGACTTCAGTGGCCACCACAGTCGGGTCTTCGCCGATGTCCCGCCCCTCGAGGAACTCCCAGATCAGCCGTTCGATGGCGCCCATGATGATCAGACTGGTCAGGCGGTGATCCGCCGCCACAATCAGGCCCTTTTCTGCGGCGCGACGGGTCATGCTGACCACAGCGTCGGTCAGTTTCACTTCGCGAGCTCGTAGCAGGTCTCCGGCTTCGCCAACGCGACGAACCTCTCGGAATGCAAGAAGCAGCGAGCCGGCATGCACCAGCCCAAGTGTCGCCAAACTGGTAGCCATGCCCTCGTAGACGGCGAACAGCTCGGCCTGAGTCTGCGACCCGTCGATGGCCTCGTCGACTTCAGCCATGAGCCCGAGCATGGGCTGGTACCAGTGATCGATGAGCGTCTCGAACAGGCTGCGCTTGTCGGGAAAGTACAGATAGAAGGTGCCGCGCGCGACGTCGCTGGCGGCAGCGACCTGCTCGATACTTGTGCGGTCGTAGCCGCTCTCAAGGAACAGCTGCAGGCCCTCGTCTTCGAGGCGCTGGCGCTTCTTCGCTTTGTTCTCTTCGCGTCGACCCATGGCCGGCATCGTACACCTGTTAGGCTTCGAGCCCTGCAAGGAGGGTGGATTGGCGCTGACGCTTCCCCCATGGGCCGAAGAGCTTCGCCAGCGGTATGTCTCCGGCGAAGCAAGCATGTTCCTGATTCACGGCAATGTGCGCGATGTGCACGCCTGGGATGACGGAGGGCGAGCCGAGTACACGACGATCCGGAAGTTTCTCGAGAAATTCCTGGGTCGAACACGCGATGTGACGTCGTACTTCAACGTCAGTCAGGGACTCATGTTCCCCGATCGCGCCAACGAAAAGGCGTTCCAACGCACCATCGATGCCGCTCGCATGCTCGAAGGCGAAGACAAGCTCGCAGTGTTGCCTCGGTCTCCGGCCACGGCGATTCCGCTGCTCGAAGAGCTGATCACCAATCCCGCTACGGCCAGCGGCGTCATCCTCGACTACTTCGAGATGATTGCTCCCCGAGGTGATGTGTCCTTCATGGGCACAGAAGAACGCGCTGCCTTGGTCGCCATGCAGCGCTGGGCTACCGATCCGGCGTTCTTGGGCACCGACAACATCGTCATCCTCATCACCGAGCACCTGACCGATGTGGCGCGTCAAGTGGTCGCCAGCCCGCAGCTGGTCACCATCCACGTGCCCTACCCACTCAGCCCGACGCGCCAGAAGTTCATCGACCAGCAGGACCTCGACGAGATCAAGCTGGACATCCCCAAAGAGACGCTCGCCAAGGTGACAGCAGGTCTGACGCTCATTCAGATGCGATCGCTGTTTCGCGCCGCCGAACAGTCCGGCGAGCCCATCACCTTCAAGACCGTCAGCACGCGCAAAAAGGCCCTGATCGAGCGCGAGTGCCATGGCTTGGTCGAGTTCGTCGCCCCCGAGCATGACTTCAGTCACGTCGGCGGCATGACGCGCATCAAAGAGGACCTGATGCGGGTCGCCGATGCGGTCAAGAAGGGCCACCGCACGCGCGTCCCGATGGGCATGATCTTCGTTGGCCCCATGGGAACGGGCAAGACCTACGTGGCCGAGGCCTTCGCCGGAGAGTCCGGGCTGACCTGCCTCAAGTTCAAGAACTTCCGCGAGAAGTGGGTCGGTTCGACCGAGGGCAACCTCGAGAAGATCCTCGATCTGGTCGATGCCTTGGGCTTTGTCTTGCTGATCTTGGACGAGGCGGACCGCTCTCTGGGCGGTGCGGGCGAATCTGACGGTGGCACAAGCTCCCGCGTCATCGCGCGCCTCAAAGAGTTCATGAGCGACACCAGCCACCGAGGCCGGGTCGTCATCCTCATGAT
>CAYYHT010000164.1:7054-12047 GCA_964471355.1 uncultured Enterobacteriaceae bacterium | reverse complement strand
CTATTGTCTGATCGCGCGGCCGCGCGATCTAGCCGATAGGAGGTCTACCAGTGCGAACGACACTCTCCCTGATTCTGGTGCTGGCCATCGGCTGCCAGTCCCCGCAATCGCGCACGCTCTAAGTCGCGCCAGGCGAGGGCGGAGAGTGGGATGATCCCTCCATGGAAGGGCGTCGAGACGTCTACGCAACGCTTCAGCTGGCCCAGCAGGCATCGAGCGACGGGGACACGGTTGTGGTCTCGGCGGGGGTCTCGACCGGGCGATTCATCCTGTCGAGGAACATCTACGTTGTTGGGGCTGGCATCGGCGAGACCATCCTCGAAGGAAGCATGACGGTGGACTTCGTGACCAATGGCAGCGTCAGTGGCATCACCGTTGCCTGCACCGCTCCCCACGACGGGTACGGCATCTTGGTTGAGGCGTCCGAGAACTTCCTCATCGATGACGTCGAGACCTATGGCTGCCATGACGCGGGCATCTCGATCCAAGGGCTGAACACCAACGTCGATGTGAATCGCGCCCTGGCCCACCACGACAAGACCGGTGTCGAGGTCACTGACGAGAGCTACGACACCATTGTCAGCAACAGCCTGATGCGCGGCAACACCCACCACGGCGTGCGCACGGCGTACAACATCGAAGGAAACCAGCTGCTGTTCAACACGATGGTGGGCAACGGCTTCGGTGCCGGCGGAAATGTCGCCGGGCTGTGGTGGGACTGAGCGCTACTTCAGCTGCTCGGTCACATCTTCGACGACGACAAAGCGCCAGGCGGCATCGCTCGCTGGCAGGGCTGTGAATGCCAGCAGAATGCGGCCGTCGCGCTCGGTGAGCGCGGGCTCGCCGGCAGCGGTGTAGGGCGTGTTCACCTCGACCACCTTGGAGCCGTCGATCTTTGCGATGGTGATGCGGTGATTCTTGGTGGGATCGCCCCAGCCCATCGCAACCCACTCTCCATCCGGTGACAGAGCGGGGCGGGCCCGGTCAGGAAGGCGGATATTCTGGCCGAGGACTGCCATCTTGTCGCCGACGGCGGATCGAAGCTCCCACTCTGCGGCGTTGACGCTCTTGTCGAAGTAGACGATGCGTCCGTCCGCGGCATGCACGGGCCGGGTGTGGTCGCCGGCTCCGCTGACGAGTGCCTGCTCGCCGTTTCCGATCTGCTTGACGAAGACACTGGTGCTGTCGCCGTCGCGGCGGTTGAAGGCCACACTCTGGCCGTCCACGGCGTACAGCGGGAAGCTCTCGGGGGCATCGGTGCTGGTCTGGGCGACGGTGGCCTTCGAGCCCGAATCCCAGGTCAGCACGTCGCCATGGCCCGTGGCGCCGCTGACAAAGAGCAAGCCGCGGCCATCGGGAGACACGTCGGGGAAGGTCAGGTGTCCCGGTGCCGTCTTCATGTCGATCATCTCGTTGGTCAGACCGGGGTTGTTCGGGGTGGTCATGTAGATGCGGAACATGCCGCCGGCGTTGCTGCCTTCAAAGACGGCCATCTGGCTGTTTGGATGCCAGGAGGGATTGGTGAGCACCTGATCGCAGCTGCCGAAGCTGCAGTTTCCAGGCAGCTTCACCGCCGCGGGCTCGCCCGTCAGCGAGGGCGACACGTCCATCAAGTACAGGCCGATGGTGTTGGTGTTCTTGTTCAGCTCAAAGGACAGGTGCTGGCCATCGGGCGACCACGTGGGGTTGCTTGCGTGGCCATCGGCGGGTGAGCTGACCACACCGGCGAGAGCAGGCGCAGAAAAGGTACAGGCGGCAGCGAGGAGAGCTGCGCCAAAAGGCGACTTCATGGGGGACTCCAGAGACAGATAGGGCCAGATGTTTCAGAGGAAAAGGGGCCACTGACTCTACGGACACCGGATGGTCTGCGCTTAGTCCCAATATGCTTGCCGGACCGCGACCTCAGGTTGCGGGCGCGCGTCGATGAAGCGCACAGTCCGTGCCTGAAGCTACTTTCGGACGCAGCTGCGGTCGACGATGCTGCAGCTGAGCGACACCTCTTCGTCGACAACAACCGTGAGCTTGCCCGCGGCGGTGGGCTTGCCGTCAATCCACGCGAAGATCTCCCAGGTGCCCGGAGGCACCCGTCCGGGCAGCTCGAACTCTTCGGTCCCGGACTTCACCACGACACGGTCGGTGAGTCCATCGACGGCGACTCTGGCCCATCGCCGCTTCTTGGGGCGGTCGGTGGTCACGTCGGCGGTCTTTGTGGTCGGCCTTTTGGTCTGTTCGGAGTCGGGTGACTTCTTCTTGGACTCCGGGGTGGCCTCGGGCGCTTCCGGTTTGGCTTCTGGTGATTCGACAACCGGTTGCACCTGCTCGGTTGGAAGATCGAGCTCGGGCTCTGGGGTCATGATGATGACCGCGATTCCCATTCCCAGCAACAGCAAACCGGTGCCCAGTGCGCCTGCAGCCATGAACGACAGCGGAACCGCCGGCTTCTTGACGATCTCGCCGACGAAAGTCTCGAGAGATGTCTGGGTGGACAGCGGGTCGTCGTCGGCTTCGGTGTCGGAGACGCTCGGTGGCGGCAGGGAGTCCGACCGAACGGTCATGCCCAGTGGGCTGTCGGTGCGCGGCTCGACCGGGGCGGGGGTGGCCAGAGCCAGGCCCTTTGCTTTCGCGTACATGGAGCTGTCGCGCCCGGCCATGCGCGGAATCGAGACGGCCGCTTCTGCGTTTTCGGGATCGCCCCACAAGATCTGTGCGAGCTCGGCGCAGGACTCGGGCCTGTCGTCACGCTCGCGATGCATGGCCGCACGGATGGCATCGACCACACTCTGAGGCAGCTCGGGACGCAGCTCGTGGGGATCGACAAAGACGTTGCCGTTCACGGCGTTGAGCACGTCGAGCATCTTCTTGCCGGGGAAGGCACGCTGCCCGACGGTCAGTTCGTAGAGCAACACACCGAGTGCATAGATGTCTGCCCGCGGGTCGACATCACCGGTGTCGTGGATCTGCTCGGGGGACATGTAGGCCGGAGTGCCCATGGCGCTGCCGGGCCGGGTCAGATCGACGCTGCCGGCGGCGGGAGCGGCCTTGGCGATGCCGAAGTCCGCGACCTTGGGAATCAGTCCCTCGTCGGCGATGTGCAGCATGACGTTGGCGGGCTTGAGGTCGCGGTGGACCAAGCCGGCTTCGTGGGCGGCGGCAATGCCCGAGAGCACGCCACCGAAGATCTGCAGTGCCTCGTCCAGGCTCGGTTTGTAGGTCTTGAGCAGGGAGTCCAGCGGCGGGCCGGCGATGAAGTCCATCTGCAGCGCGATCGTGTCGCCGATGTCGAGTACGTCGACCACGGACACGATGTTGGTGTGGCGCAGGGTGGCTTGTATTTGCCCCTCGAGCAGCATGCGCTTGCGCACGTCGGCGTCGGGCTTGGTCAGCACCTTGAGCGCAAAGACGGAGCCAAGGCGCTGGTGACGGACGCGATAGACCGCGGCCATTCCCCCAGCACCCAGAAGTGCCTCGACCATGAAGCGGTCGACGACATGTCCCGGCTCTAGCTCCAACTGCGCTCCACGCGAAAGCGTCAACTAGGTCCCCTTCGCGGGAGTATATGCGTCAGCGACTGAGAAGCTGACATCTCTAATTCATCCGTGGGTAGTCTTGGCCTCCGAGGGGTTCTTTGTCCGACGCCAGCAAAGCTCGACACATGTCGGTACGCACGGTGCTGATCGCGCTCTTCTTTGTGCAGATCGCAGCGGTATCGGGCCTCACGGCCACTCTGGCCTTTCGCAGCGGTCGGCAGGCGGTCGACGAGCTGGCAGTTCAGCTCGGTGCTGAGATCAGCACCCGCATCGAGGCGCGCATCGAACAGGTGCTGCATACGCCCCACGAGGCCAATCAACTCAACGCCGACGCAGTGGCCGTGGGACGTTTGGAGCTATCTGCCGCAAATCCGGCGTTGGGACAGCTGTTCTGGCGTCATATCCAGCGCTACCCCGTCAGCCTGACCTACTACGGGAACGAAGGCGGCGAATACATCGGAGCCCGTCGCCTCGACAGTGGCGACATCACCGTCAGCATCGTCGATGGCTCGACCGCGTTCCGAAACCAGCGCTATGCCACCGACGAACAGGGGCTGCGCACGCGCATCCTCAAGGTCTCGGACAAGGTCTATGACTCGCGCACCCGGCCTTGGTATGCCGCGGCCATCGAACGCAAAGGTCCGGCGTGGTCGGGCATCTACACCGACTTCAGCAGCCGCACCCTGGGCATCACAGCGTCCCAGCCGGTCTACGAAGATGGGACGCTCCTGGGAGTCCTGGCCACCGACTTGCTGCTGCACGACATCGATAAGTTCCTCTCTGGATTGAATGTCGGCAAGACCGGCCACGCGTTTATCACCGAAGCAAACGGGCTTCTGGTCAGCACGTCGGGTGCCGAGCCAGTGTTTGCCTCCAAAGAAGACGGAGGCGGCCGCATTCACGCCTCTGCCGGACCCGACCCCCGCATCGTCTCGACGTCGCACGCCATCAAGACCGAGTACGGCGACTTTGCATCGGTGGTGCGCTCCCAGCACGACATCCTCAAGGTTGATGGGGTCACGACCTATGTGCGCACCACCCACTACGAAGATGAGCGCGGCTTGGACTGGCGCATCGTCGTGGCGACACCGCGGGCGGACTTCATGGCGGCGGTGGATGCCAACTTGCGAAACACTCTGCTGTTGTGCCTGCTGGCCATCGGGCTGTCGACTGTGGTCAGCATCGTGCTGGCCAGGCAGCTCACCGCATCGCTGACCCTGCTGTCCGAAGAGCTCGAGCAGGTGGGGGTGTTCGACCTCGAGGGGAAGGGAGGCGTCGACTCCAGGCTGTCCGAGATTCGGGTCATTCAGCGGTCGGTCGAGTCGATGAAGCGCGGACTGCGGGCGTTCGAGCGCTATGTGCCGCGGGAGTTGGTCTCTGGAGTGCTGCGCGAGCACCGAAGCGCCACGTTGGGTCTGGAGTCCGCCAATGTGACCATCTTCTTCTCGGACATTGCCGGCTTCACG
>CAYYHT010000164.1:0-7044 GCA_964471355.1 uncultured Enterobacteriaceae bacterium | reverse complement strand
GAGTGTGGCGGAGTCGCTCGGAGACGATGAGCTGACGCCACTGCTGTCCGAGTACCTCGACGAGATGACCAACGTGCTGCTAGAGCGCGAGGCGACGGTCGACAAGTACATCGGCGACGCCATCATGGCCTTCTGGAATGCACCTGAACCCGTCGCGAATCACCCCCACACGGCCTGTGTCGCGTCGCTCACGTACCAGCATCGACTGGCCGAGCTTCGCGGCTCTTGGAAGGACCGCGATCTGCCCGAGCTTCGCGCCCGCATCGGCCTGCACACCGGAGATGTGCGCGTGGGCAACGTCGGCTCCAGAAAACGCATGAACTACACCATCATCGGGGACTCGGTGAACTTGGCCTCTCGCCTCGAGGGCCTGAACAAGGGGTTTGGCACCGAGATCATGGCCAGCAAAGCGGTCTATCAGCAGGTTCAAAAGGACATTCTGTGCCGCCCACTGCGCCATGTGGTGGTCGTGGGACGCTCTGAACCCACGTTGGTCTATGAGGTGATCGCCCTTCGCGAAACCGCCACAGAACAGCAGCAAGAGCTCGTTTCTGCCTATACCGAAGCACTGACGGCATACCATCGCAGGGGCTTTGAGCATGCAGCCGAGACCCTGCGCGGCATCCTGCAGTGGATGCCCGACGATCGCCCCTCCCAGATGCTGTTGGTCGAGTGTGAGGCGTTCGCTGCCTCCCCGCCCGATGACACGTGGGACGGGGTCTTTAAGCAAGGCGCTAAGTAGGGGGCGTCCACATGGCGCTTCGCTTGGGCCCTTGACGGATGCTTCAGTCGGCAATATCCGGAATCGGAATCTCGATTCCATTTTATTGCAGAGGTATTCCAATGTCCCTTGTTCTTCCCAAGCGCCCGGTTCTGTTCGCTCTGGCCACTCTGTTTGCTGTTGGCTGTGAGCCCGCTCTTGACGAGGGTCAGCCCGATGTGCAGGACACCGACGACCAGCTCGACACCGAGCTCGACAGCGACCATGAGCTCGATGGCGCCGAATGCGGAAATGGTGTGCTGGAGGAGGGAGAGCAGTGCGACGCATCGGTCGACGCGGCCGATACCTGTGCGTCCGAGGGCTTTGCCGAGGCGGGTGCGCTGTCGTGCAATGACGCCTGCGAGATCGACACCACGGCGTGTGATGTGTTCGAGCAGCTGACAGTCGGCATCAACCACAGCTGTTTGCTGCAGGCGGATCGGTCGGTGGTGTGCTGGGGCAACGATGACGGCGGACAGGCCACGGCGCCGGCGGGGGACAGCTTTGTTCAGATCGACGCGGGCAATGGCTTCACCTGTGGCGTGCGGTCGGACGAGTCGGTGGTGTGCTGGGGCTACAACAACGAGGGCCAGCTGAATGCGCCGGCCAAGAACTTCGTTCAGGTGTCCGCGAGCATGGGCGGGTACCACGCCTGCGGCATCACCGACGGCAATGACGTGGCCTGTTGGGGTGGCAACAACATGGGCCAGGCCGAGCCGCTTGGCGGCAACTTCGTGCACCTGAGTGTGGGCCGTTCCCACAACTGTGCGATCAAAGGCGACGAGTCGGTGGTGTGCTGGGGCGAGAACGACCGCGGTCAGGCGACAGCACCAAGCGGCGACTTCATGGACCTGGGCGCGGGCAACGACCACGGCTGCGGTGTCATGGCGGATTCATCGTTGATGTGCTGGGGCCACGACTCGGTCGGCCAGTCCGCACCTCCCCAAGGAATGCTGTTCGAGTCCATCTCGACGGGCAACGCCCACTCCTGTGCGATCGACAGCGACGGCTCGGTGACCTGCTGGGGCTGGGATAGCGAGGGTCAGGCCACGGCTCCCGAGGGCGTGTTCACCCAGGTCGGTGCCGGCATGGTGCACACCTGCGGCCTCAAGGATGACGGTGCGGTGGTGTGCTGGGGCAGCGACAACTTCGGCCAGAGCAGCCCGCCCGCTCCATAGGGGCTCGCTAGCGAGAGGTCTGTAGGGTCACCAAGTCGCTGATGACGGTGGTGCCGTCCAGCACGCTGGCGACATCTGCGTCGTCGCTGCTGAGCACGGTGCGCGTTCCAAATGCGGTGGCGTAGCGAGCGGTGATCTCGACCCCGAGCGCCTTGTCGACGTCAGGGCAGCTGACGGCCGTGTCGGTGAAGCTCTCGTGGCAGCCGCCTTCGATCTCAATCCAGGTGACGTCGCCTTCGCTGGCTCGCTCGAACGCCTCGGTGCCGTCCTGATCGGCGGTCCCGGTCATGTACAGGACCGGCGCCGCGATGGTGCTCCAGCCCTCGTCGGCCACGAGGCTCGTGTTGGCCGAGCCCGCTGCGGGAACGACGCCCACCACCCGGGCATCACCGGGACTCTCGGCGAAGGCAGCAATGGCCTCGTCGGTGCACTGTGGCTCTTGTGCGCACCCGGCCGCGATGGCCTCGGTGTCGAAGGTGGGGCCCGAGAGCAGCCACGAGGTCTGGGCCCCGAAGCTGTGGCCCATGACCAACACTCGGCTGGTGTCGATGCGTCCGGCCAGCGCGTGGTCTATTGGCAGGCTCTCGGCCCAGTCGATGGCGTGGCGCACGTCCTCGACGCGGGTCAGGCTGAAGCTGCGCGGCTTGTCGGCGACGTTCTGGGTCAGGGTGTTGTCGGTGTGATCAGGCGCAATGACCACCCAGCCCGCGTTCACAAACTGACGCACCACCGTGCTGCTGCTGCCCGCCCACGCCTGGCTTCCATGGCTGTAGACCAGCAGGGGATGCCGGCAGCCCTCGAGTGGCTCGGCATAGGGCGCGCCGACCAGCGACTTGTCGTCGACGAACATGTCGAGGTAGCGAGCGGACTCTCCCGATGTGGCTGCGGTCGGGTACCACATGTGCATCTGGACGGTGCGTTCGTCGGCCCATGGGACGGTATAGGTGCTCGGGTTGATCTCGATGCCGCTGAGGGCGTCGGGCGCATAGCTGGGCAGCGTCTGGACGGCGCACGATTCGGGCCTGGGTTCGATCTCGTAGCCGCCGACGCAGGCGCCAAGCGACAGCAGCAGCCACATCATGTGGTCACGTGGATGGCGAAGCTCTTGAGGTAGCGCGTCTCGGGAATGCCCGGCACGACAGGATGGTCGGCGCTCTGCTGGCCACGCCGGACGATGCGAAGGGTGCGGCCAACCTCGAGGGCCGCGGTGTGCACCGTGCGCAGGTAGTCCTCTTCGCTCACGTGGTAGCTGCACGAGCTTGGAAAGAAGAAGCCGCCGGGCCGCACCAGGGTCAAGCCCAGCGCGTTGATCTCGGTGTAGCCACGCAGCGCGCTCTGCACGACCTTCTTGGTCTTGGCGAAGGCAGGCGGGTCGAGGACCACCGCATCGAATCGCTCTCCGGCGCTGACTATGTACTGCAGCGTCTTCTTGCCCTCGTCGTTGATCACCTGCATCTGCTCGCCAAATCCGTTGAGATCGGCATTTGCAGCGGCGAGCCCGCAGGTGCTCTCGGACTTGTCGACGACGATGGCCTCTTTGGCTCCATTGTGCAGAGCATGCAGGGCCCAGCCGCCTGTATTGGCGTAGACATCGAGCACACGCCCGCCCTTACAGAGGGATCCAGCGAACCGACGGTTGTCTGCCTGATCAAAGAAGTGACCGGTCTTTTGACCCGCATGCAGTGCGATGCGGAACTTGACCCCGAACTCGTCGACATCGACGCTCTCGGGCACGTCTCCGAACCAATCGGTGCGTTCGAGCGGCAGTCCTTCGAGCTTGCGGACTGCGGAGTCATTGCGCAGCACCGCACCGCTTGGCTTGAAGACCACGTTGAGCGCTTCTTGCAGCACTTCTTTGCGGCACTCCATGCCCAGGGTGGTCAGCTGCACAGCCAGGGCATCGCCGTAGCGATCGATGACCAATCCAGGCAGGCCATCACCCTCGGCATGCACCAGCCTCAGGGACTGTCGATCGGGGTAGACCCGCTCGCGGTAGCTCAGCGCCGAGCGCAATTTTGCGATGTAGAACTGCGCGTCGTCGATGTCTTGGCGCTTGCTGCGAGTCAGCAGTCGAATGGCGATCAGCGACTTGGCGTTTGCATAGCCGCGTCCGATGAAGCCACCGGTCGGTGCATGCACATCGACGGTTCCCCCTGCAGGAAGATCGCGTACGGACTCCTTGATTTCATTGGCAAAAACCCATGGATGGCCGGATTTGAGCCGCTTTGCGCCGCGCGCTGACACGTGTACTGAGTGAGTCATGAATCGCGATTAACTTTGAAGGGTGAGTGGCGAAGTGACACAGAGGGAAACGAAGGAGTCTTTATGCGTACCCTCATCCTCTTGACCGCCCTGGCCTGGTCCAGCGTCGCGAGCGCCCAGGATTTCTCGTTGCTATTCGACGAGGATCGCCTGCTGGAGCAGATCGCCCAGGACGCGCCCGGCCGCTATGAGTCCCTGGTCGAGATCCGTGGCAAGAACCGGAACGACTACTACAAGCACCTGCATTGGACCTGGGCTGCGCTCTATGTCGAGCAGAACGATCAGATCCGTGATGGCAACCAGGCTGTCTGGGAGCTGACGGTGTTGCTCAAGGACCTTGGGCACGAGTACCAGGAGCTTCCCGTCTCAGAGCGGGCCAGCCTGCGTCGCGAGATGAGTGACATCGCTGGCGAGCTCAATGATGCGCGCCGCAGCGTCATCAAGCTGCGTCTGACCGAGCTCGATCAGCGAATCATCGCCCTGCACGGCCAGCTCGAGAAGATGGACACCCACGAAGAGCGCCGCATCGAAGGCATGGTCAAGCGCAGTCTCAAGGTCGCGCGCCGCTAGTCTGGTTAGACCGGCTGCATGCCGGACCTGACCCACATTGATGCCGACGGCAACGCCAAGATGGTGGACGTCGGCGGCAAGCCGATCACCCGCCGTGTGGCCGTCGCCGAGGGGTCGATCCGTCTCGGTGAAGCCGCGTTTGCTGCGGTGGTCGAGCGCACCGCCAAAAAGGGCGACGTGCTGGCCGTGGCTCAGCTCGCAGGCATCTGCGGCGCCAAGCGGACCAGTGATCTGATTCCCCTGTGCCACCCGCTGCCCATCAGCAGCGTCGAGGTCTCCCTTCGAGCCGCCGACGGCCGGGTGTACTGCACCGCGACGGCCATCGCAGACTGGCGAACCGGGGTCGAGATGGAGGCCCTAACCGCTGTGAGTGCGGCACTGCTGACGGTCTACGACATGCTCAAGGCGGTCGACAAGGGCCTTGAGATCGAGGGCATCCGGCTGGTCAGCAAGACCGGCGGCAAATCTGGAGACTGGCACCGCTAGTGGATCGTCACCACGGTGATCTCAGGCGGCACATTGAGTCGGACGGGAAGCAGGCTCGTGCCAATTCCCGGGCTGACCAGCAGGTGGCGTCCGTCTTCGATGATGTGGCCATAGGCGTAGCGAGTGCCGTGCTCGCTAGGCACCAACAGCGCTCCCCAGCCCGGCACCTGGATCTGACCGCCATGGGTGTGCCCCGAGATGGTCAGGGCGAAGCGATCACTCAGCTGGGGGAAGATGTCGGGGCTGTGGGCCAGCAAGATGGCGGGTCGGTCATCGTCTGGAACCGTTGCCACTGCCGCGCCTAGGTCGTGGCGCTCGGTCCATTCGTCGCCGATGCCCAGCAGCCACAGTGCCTCCTCTCCCTCGCCAATCTGTGCCGTTTCGTCCTCGAGCACGGTGATTCCAGCCTGTTCCAGGGCGCGTCGGCAGCGGGGCCCGTCGTACCAGTAGTCGTGGTTGCCCAGCACTGCATAGACGCCGAGTGGCGCCTGCAGCCGCGACAGTGGCACACTCATGACCTCTGGGGCCGCGAACTCTCCGCCGACGACGTCGTGGATGACGTAGTCCCCGGCCAGAACGATCACGTCGGGCTCGGCCGCATTGGTCATCGCAGCCACGTCCAGCAGCTTCTGTTCATCGATGAATGGCGAGCCCACGTGGATGTCGCTGAGGATGGCAATGGTCACCGGATGCTGCACTTGGGGCAGGTCGATGTCGTAGTGCCGCGTCACAAGCCGATCGGGCTCGTACAACACGCCCCAGCCGGTGAGGGCTGTGACCGCGGTGAGCACAGCGACTGCCGCTGCGACCTGGTGCTTGCGTTCCATGGTCGCAGCCTAATTGCCGGCCGCGGCCTATGATCTGCAGATGTGGATGCTCATCGTCGCAATGTGTGCGCAAGCCAGTGAAGAGACGCCCGAGTACATCGAGCTGGCCGAAGTGGTGCGCGCCAGCGAGCTGATCGTGGTCGTTCACGACGAAGATCCCGCCCAAGTGCGCAAGACACTGAAGGTGAAGGGCACCCGTGAGAAGTTCGGCTACATCGAGCACCATCTCGTGGTGGAACAGGTCCTTTACGACAAGGCCGGTTCCACCAGGCCAGGTCATCGGCTGGCGGTCGCTCAGGGGGACCTGCAGATTCAGTATGGCGGCCACGTCTCGTACTACGTCGACGGCATCTCGGAGAGTCCAATCATCCCGTCCTACAACAGCCCATTGTTCAGGCACAAGCTCGTCGAGAACAGCTACATCGCGATGATTGCCCCGTGCACAGCCGGCGAGCTGCGGACGGATTGTTTTACGGTGGTGGGCGCCATCGAGAGTGTTCGCAATCAGGGCCAGATTGAGGATGTCCTGCACCCGAGGACTGAACGCGAAAAGCTACTCGACGTCCTGCGCGCACAAGGCGAGCCCAACCCATCTCCGGTGCCATTGTCGCTCCAACCCTCGGCGGGGGAGTTGGCCCATCAGCTCCAAGTTCAATCGCTGTTCCGTGAGAACTTCTCGCCGCCAGTCAGTGCGCCAAGCGGCCTTGCGTGCGTCGTTTCATTCCAGACTGCCGCGACAGGGGCAATCACCTCGTTCCAGCTCCAGGAGTCTTCGGGCCACCCGGGATTCGACGCGGCCTGCCTGAAGGCGGCGGCGGACGTCGGTGCTCTGCCAGTGCCCGAGGCCGAGTTCGCTGCCCGATATGCCGATGGCTACAAGATCAGATTGAAGGCTCCCAAGGCGCCCTAGCCTCGACTTTAGCCGTCGGAGCGCCATCTGTTGCGGGACTGGCATGTCCGG
>CAYYHT010000163.1:0-12048 GCA_964471355.1 uncultured Enterobacteriaceae bacterium | reverse complement strand
TCCCATCGCCCCCCCCAGCCCAAAGATGCAGGCCAGGCCGGCCACTTTGCGCCCATCAGCAGACAGCACATCGTTGGGCCACTTCAGCTGCAGTCCCCCGCCACAGGCAATCGCGACGCCGACTCCTGCAGCAAGGGCTGTGACCGGAACCCGCGCCGGAATGACGGGGGTGCGCACCAACACCGAGCAGAACAAGTTGCCGCGCTCGCTGGTCCACACACGGCCCAGGCGCCCTCGGCCCCCCGTCTGAACCCGCGCGCACAGAGCGGTGCCATGCTCGGCACCGGCAATGGCCAGCTGCTTGAGGTCGGCGTTGGTGGACTCGGTCTGGTCCACCCAGCGAATCGCGCTCATGCCTCGATTTCGAGGGACAGATCGACCCATCGCGCTTGGTGAATCAGCCCGCCGCTGCTGACCACATCGAGGCCAAAGTCGCGGATGCGCTCGATGCGCTCGACGGTGACGTTGCCCGAGGCCTCGAGCACGACCTGCGGCTTGCGAGCCCGCGCAATCGCCACGGCCTGCTTGAGCATCGTGTCGTCCATGTTGTCCAGCAGGATCACATCTGCTGCGGTGTCCAGAGCCACATCGAGCTGGGTCAGATCCTCGACCTCGACCTCGACACGGACCAAGTGGTGGGCATGCTCTCGGCATGCCGCGACGGCTGCCGCAAGAGAGCCGGCGGCTTCGATGTGGTTGTCCTTGACCATCATGCCGTCGTACAGCGCGAAGCGGTGGTTGTGGGCCCCGCCTGCGCGCACGGCGTCCTTTTCGAAGGCACGCAGCAGCGGTGTGGTCTTGCGGGTATCGACGACCCGCAGCTTGCCCTGTGCGGCCTCGACATAGGGACGCACGTTGGTCGCAATGCCGCACAGCTTCATCAGGAAGTTGAGCGCCAGCCGCTCGCCGGTGAGCAGTGTCCGCGAGTGTCCAGCGAGGCGGGCCACGACAGTTCGGTCCGCAACCGCGGTGCCGTCGGGAACAACCACCTCATACGAGACCGTCGTTCCCTGGCGTTGGGCAAGCTGCTTGAACACCTCGGCGGCCACAGCATGTCCAGCGACCACGAGCTCTTGTTTGGAGTGAATGTAGGCCGTCGCTGTGGCATTGGGGTCGATGCAAGCGTCTGTGGTCAGATCGCCCGCACCAATGTCTTCGTCGAGTGCCAGAGACACAAATGCGCTCATGTCCATGACTAGGCGTCCAACCGTGAGAGGCTCTTCTGCAGCATCGCAATGCGCTCGCTCTCGAGGCTGTACTGCTCGCGAGTCGCCGCCACCTTCTCGGCGTTGGCGTTGGCGATGAACTTCGGGTTGTTGACCTGGCGTTCGAGGCGGGACACAGCCTTGGTGGCCTTGGCAATGGTCTTGTTCAGGCGCGCTCGTTCGGCCTCTTTGTCCACGATGCCGTCGAGGGGAATCACCACCTCGTGACCGCCGACGACGGCAGTGGCGACAAATCCGGGGCGGTCGACCAAGGGCTCGATGCTCTGGATGCCCGCCAGCTCGCGCAAAGCCCGGCCATAAGGGTGCAGGGCCTCGCGCAGGTGGGTATCGGCCGTCAGCAGTCGCATGGGCTTGCTCTTGGCAATCTCCATCTCGCCGCGAATGGTGCGCACACGGGTGATCGCTTCTTGCAGCAGCTCAACCTGTGAGAGCACCTGTTCGTCAATGTCGTAGTCGCTGACCTTGGGGTACGGCGCGACCGTGATCAATCCCTCGGTGCCTGGGAGTGCTTCCCAGATCTCTTCGGACATGAAAGGCATCATGGGGTGGAAGAGGCGAGCCAGGGCGCCCATGGTCTCGAACAGCACGTGGCGCGTGCCGTTCTTGCGCGCCTCGCTGGCGTCCGCGTCGTAGACGGTGGACTTGGACAGCTCGATGTACCAGCCGCAGTACTCGTTGTAGGTGAAGTCGGTCAGCTCGCGAGCGGCCTCGTTGAACTTGTATTCGTCGAGCGCTGCGCGAATGCGACCCACCGCAGCACCGGTGCGAGCCCGGATCCAGTGTTCATAGACCCCAAACTCCATTGGAGCGGCCGCGTCGTAGTCGCCACCGACGTGGAAGCAGTAGTTGAGGGCCTGCCAGATCTTGGTGGTGAAGTTGCGGTTCACCTCGATGGCTTTCTCGTTCCAGATGATGTCGCGGCCCTGGGCGGCGAAGTCGACGAGGGTGTAGCGGAAGGCGTCGGCTCCCCACTTGTCGATCATGTCGAGGGGGTCGACCACATTGCCCTTGGTCTTGCTCATCTTGTGGCCGTTCTTGTCGCGCACGAGGGCGTGGATGTACACATCTTTGAAGGGCACAGAACCGGTGAAGTGCTGGCCCGCAAACATCATGCGAGCGACCCAGAAGAAGATGATGTCGAAGCCCGTGATCAGCACGCTGGTCGGGTAGTACTTGTCCAGATCGGCGGTCTTTTCGGGCCAGCCAAAGACGCTGAAGGGCCACAGAGCCGAGCTGAACCAGGTATCGAGCACGTCGGTGTCCTGGGTCAGTTCGGTGGTTCCCGCCTGTTCGGCGGCCTCTTCGAAGGACCGTGCGACGAAGACGTTGCCTTCGGCATCGAACCAAGCCGGAATTCGGTGTCCCCACCACAGCTGGCGGCTGATGCACCAATCGCGGATGTCGCGCAGCCAGGCGTAGTAGGTGTTCTCCCACTGTTTTGGCACAAACCGGGTGAAGCCCTGCTCGACGGCGGCGAGTGCCGGCCCTGCCAGTGGCTTCATGGTGACGAACCACTGGGTCGACAGCATGGGCTCGACCACTGCTCCACTGCGCTGTCCGCGGCCGATGGCCATCAGGTGCTCTTTGGTGCCTCGGAACAGGCCCGCAGCCTCAATGTCGGCCTTGACGGCGTCGCGCGCGGCGTAGCGGTCGAGGCCTTCGTATTTGCCGCCATTCTCGTTGACCGTGGCGTCCTTGTTGAAGATGTTGATCATCTGCAGGCCGTGACGCTGGCCCACCGCGAAGTCGTTGAAGTCGTGCGCGGGCGTGATCTTGACGCAGCCGGTGCCGAACTCCATGTCGACCAGAATCGCGTCAGCCACGATGGGGATGTCTCGGTCCATGAAGGGATGCTTGACGCTCTTGCCGATGAGGTGCTTGTAGCGCTCGTCATCGGGATGGACGGCCACGGCTGTGTCGCCGAGCATGGTCTCGGGCCGCGTGGTGGCCACGACGATCTCACCGCCGCCATCGGCCTCGCTGATTGGGTAGGCGAAGCTCCACAGCTCGCCTTGCTCGAGGATCTTGTTGCCGTCGTTGTCCTTGGGGTACTCGACCTCGAGATTGGACAGTGCCGTCTGGTCGACAGGATCCCAGTTGATCAGCCGCTCGCCGCGGTAGATCAGGCCTTGTTCATACAGGCGCACAAAGTGCTCACGCACGGCCACCTTGAGGTCTTCGTCCAGGGTGAAGCGCTCGCGGCTCCAGTCACAGGACACACCAAGCTCGCGCAGCTGGTGCGTGATGCGGCCACCGGCTTTTTCTTTCCACTCCCAGACACGCTCGACGAACTTGTCGCGTCCAAGCTCCCAGAAGTCGACGCCGTCGGCAGCCAGCTGCTTGCGCACGACCCACTGGGTGGCGATGCCGGCGTGGTCGGTGCCGGGCACCCAGAGCACGTTGTAGCCGTCCATGCGCTTGTAGCGAATCAGCACGTCCTGAAGCGTGTTGTTGAGCGCGTGCCCCATGTGCAGTGAGCCCGTGACATTCGGCGGCGGAATGACGATGGAGTAGGGCTCGCCGGGTGCACTTGGGTCGGCGGTATAGACGCCAGCTGCATTCCAGGCTGCAGACCACCTCTTGGCGGCTGCGTGGGGATCGTAGGACTTTGGCCGGTCAATCGCAGACATGGGCTCCTCCGGGGCGGCGTCTTAACCGACCCGGCGGTGCTCTACAGCCCCGCGAGCAACTCCTGGGCCTTGGACCGGTTCGGCGCCTTCTTTGCGGCCACTTTCAGGTACTTCTTGAGCGTCGCCTTGGCGCCCGAATCACCAGCATCAGCCTGGATAACCCCGAGCCAATAGACGTCGTCGGCGCGGGGCTTTTTGCCCTGCGTGACTTCGGTCAAGATCTCAATCGCTCCCGCGGCATCTGCGGCCCGCCAATGCAGGATCGCCCGCGCGGCGAACGAGCCCTTGATCGGCTTGGGTGATTTGGCATCCTCGGTCTCTTCGACTTCGAGTGACGACGCCGCCAGCTTCAGGCAATCGGGATGGGCATGCGCGAGTGACTCGTGCAGTGTGGACACAGCCGAGATCAGCGCCAGACCATCGAGCTTGTAGAAGGTGCGCCCATCATCGGTCTGAAGTGCGTGGAAGGTGCCGGTCTCGCCCTGGCGCGGAACCCAGATCATGCGCCAGCGCACTCCCCCGGCTTCAGCCACACCATCGTCGCCGATGGCCATCTCGGCGGACACCGAAGGTCCGAAGATCTCGCCTGCATAGACCGCCCGCCACTCGGGCACGCGGACCTCGGGATTGACCTCGAGCACATCGAGCCCGTCCGACAGCCACAGCCCATTCCAGGCTCCAGCATCGCTGCGAATCGACAGGCGAGCCAGCGCATCGGCACTCGCCTCGACGTGGGGGCGACCGGCGGTGGCGCTGGCCCTGACGCGATCGGCCAAGTCATTCCACCCCACCTCGCCCACAATGCGAATCAGCTCCAACAGTGTGTCTGGCGGCATGCGCTTGTCGCCAAACCAGCCATCCATCGACTTCGCGGTGTAGCCCGGTTGAAAGTGAGCAGCGCTCACGACCTGCCTGCGAACCGCGGCGACTGCCCCCGCCCGCACCAAGTTGCGTGGATCGCGAAGCATGCGTCCGAGGCGGTCAACGACCTTGCGTCCGCTGACGGCTGACAGCGCCATCAACAGGGACGGGTTCTTTCCAGGGTCGGTGCATGTGACCCAGGTGAGCACGTCCTCATTCTGCCGTCGGCTGAGCTTGCGCATGCCACCCAGGCCCCGATGGCGAGACAAGATGGCTGCCGCTGCGGCCGCCGCGTACAGGCGCACCGCTGAGCTCTTGTGCGAGCTGGCCAGACCAATCAGGCCCTCGACATCTTTGAAGGCGCCGATCTGTGCGAGGTCGCGAGCCGCGGCTGAGCGTGTCGCGATGTCGCCCTCTGCAAGAGCCACACGCGGATTGTCGGTCTCCATTCATCCCCCAACGTACCTACGCTACCAAAACCCACTACAAGGATGGGCCAGTTGGAGAGACGCTCGTGTACCGTCCTGTCACCATCCTTGCCCTGGCGCTCCTTTGTGCCTGTTCAACCTCGGTTACGCCAGACTACGAAGCAGCCAGAGACAACGCGTTGGCCAAGCCGACGGTGCTGGCCGCGGACTGGAGGCCCGATGCTGTCGTGCATCTGTCTCCAGCGCTTGTCGACGAGCTCGTGACCGTTGTGGTGCAACAAGAGGGATCGTTCAAGAAGCCCTTTGAGGTGCCCCTGCCCGTCGGGAAGGCACGCGTTCAGCCCAACCTGCACCTCGACAGCCTGGACCTGCAGTCGACCCGACGCTGTGAATCCTGTCTGGCCGTGTACGTCAGCATGTCCGGCGTCATCAAGTGGACGACTCCAATCGGTGGCGGCAAGAGCGACGTCGAGGTTCACGCTGATGTCGATGTGTTGCTGCAAGCGCTCGACCAGGGGGACAAGTGGATTGTGACCGCGCTGCCCAAGCAGGTTCGCAGCCTCGACCTGAAGCTCGGTCGGGGCAAGCAGTCGTTGCCAAAGGTGCTCGAAGGCAAGCTCGCCAAGCAGATCGAAGATCGAATCTTGGCAGATGCCGCACCGCGCAAGATCGCCGAGTTCGGGGCCAACTCTCCGCTCTTGGGCGTCAGACTCGTTCCGGCTGGTGGCGGCATTGGCATTGCTATGCACACCGACTCTCCGACTCCCACTCCCCTGCCCTCTGCGACGGCGCGCATCTCAGAAGGCTGGCGCTTGGACCTGTCTGAAGGGTCGCTGACTGGTATCGCTGCCCGAAAGGGATTCGAGACCGGCGCTGCGTCCCATGAGGTCGTGATCGAGCCGACCTCCATCGACTTCGAAGACGGCCGCTTCGACATGGGGCTGCGCCTGTGGCGGACGGCGGGTCGTGGTTGGTGGCGGGACTACATGGTGCACGGCACCGTCGAGCTCAAGAAGAAGCGCATCGCCCTAAAGGAAGAGTCGGTCGACGAGATGGGCAAGTCTCCCGGCGCCGATCTCGCCGACCCACTCGCGGCACTGGGGCAGGGCCTGATTCTGCGCGCCATCGAGGACTCAGTGGCTGCATCTATTCCCCGATCGGATTCGGCAACCCACCGGGGGTTGGTGACAACCGTCGAGCTCAATGGCCTGTCTGGAGCCACCGCAGGGGTGCTCACCGTCATCGGAGCCCTAAAAGTCGAACAAGAAAGCAAGGGAACGAGCATCAAGAGGACACCAAGGAAGTAGCCGTCCTTGGTTACATTCCCAGACAGCGACTTGGTGGGAGTTCGAATAGATTCCGTCTAGATGCGGTCAACGGGGGCATCTTGCGGGCGGACACGTTGAGGCCATGCTAAGTTCACCTGACTCATCCGGAGATGGAAACCCATGCGGTTGCTGAAGTCCGGCGCCTGCGCAGCCTTTTTGGTTCTTGCTGCGTGCCCCCCGCCCACACCCACTGGCGATGCCTACATCGCTCCTCTCAACGGCCAATCGGCCATCTCGCCCGAGATGGATCTGGTCGTGCACACGTGGAGCGTCGAGCTCCCTCCCGAGTACCCGCTGCCCACCTTGATGCGCGTCGTGGACCTCGAGACTGGCGGGCTTGTCGCCGGAGACATCAGCAAGCGCGGCAATACGCTGCGATTTACGCCGACCGGTGGCTGGCGCCCGAACCGGCGCTTCGCGTGGACGGTCAACCCCATCGAGGACATCCCCCACGGGCCCGAGACGCTGGTCGAAGGCAACCTGGTGGGCACAGCCGTCTTCGACACCAGCGACACCCTCAACATCCTGGGTGCCACGTCCTCGTCGCCGTCTGAAATCTGCCTGATCATGAGCCGCCCGTTGCTCAACGAAGACGGCGGAGATGTGCGCGTCACGGTCAATGACGTCGAGCTCGACAACGACACCACCACCTTCCTGCTGACCACCGACGCCGAGTACAACACCGGCTTCGAGACCGACCCGGTCGATGCGGGCGTGCACGTGTTCTGCATCACCGAGATTCCTCAAGAGCGCGACGGCGAGGCCATCACCGTGACGGCCGGTTCAGTCGTGCGCGTCTGGTGGGGAGAAGGCGGACCATGGCGCCAAGAAGTGCAGACCATCAGCGTTGCCGACAAGCTCGGTGAGCTGCGCCGACTTGGCAATGCTGACGACGAAGAGCAGGACGACACCGAGCCCGATCCAGACCCCGTACCCGCCGACACCGGTGGCACTGACCCCGTGGACACCGGCACCTCCGAGCCGGAGCCGGCCGACACCAGCACGGGTACCGACCCAGACACGGGCAGCACCGATCCAGACACTGCGACAGAGACCGACCCCGACACCGCGGATTCAGGAGCGCCGGAATGATTGCTCTACTTTCAGCGCTGCTCGTCGCCCCGGCTAGTGCCTTTGACCTCGAAGGAGGCAATGCCTACGAGGGGCATCGAATCGGCCAGGCCACGCACCTGACTGGCATCGGCTTGTACAACCGCTTTGTGGTTGGCCCCGATGGTGGCACCAACTCGATTGTGCTGGTCAGCCGCTACGGGCAAGAGGACTTCTCATTCGCCATCGGGCTGCCGGTCGCTGCACACCGCACCCCCATGGGCCGCGCCATCGACATGGGCAACCTCGAGCTGTCCGGCTTCTACCACCTCGGTGAGATCGGCCCGCTGTTCCACAGTGTCGGCCTCGAAGCGCATGTGAACGTCGGCGACCGTGCCTACACCTGGGTCAACGACCCCGAGGAGTTCTGGCCAGGGGGCGGCGCCAACGTCGTCTACCAGGGCCAAATGGACCTGGACTCGATGGTCCTGCTGTTCCGGGGCACCATCGGTGGCTCTGCAGCTGCTGACTTTGCTCCCTACCCCTCGGCGTTCATGCGAGTGAGCGGGGCTGCGGCCATCGACTATGCCGTCATGAACTGGGTCGGCGTCATCGGCGAGATGCACGTCTCGTACTGGGACACCAGCCCTTGGGAACTCAGCGGCATGGTGCGGCTCGACGCGGTCGAAGGCGTTCGGGCCCGCGCTGGCATCGTCTTGCCAATTGGCGTCTGGGCCGGCTTGGCTCCGACAAGCCGCCCGGCGGGTGTGCGCGAGACCACGCTGATGTTGGACGTCAGTCTGGCGTTCTGATTTCTATCTAGAAATCTATTAATCAGAGCGGACTGAACGCATTAACCTGCGTTTTCGTCCGCTCTTTCGTTGGCACGCACTGTGCAAGTACGGTTGGCGACCCAAGCAACACACGGGTCGCAGGAGAACCGACAATGCACAAGCGTACATTCATTTCACTGATCGTTCTGGCGCCACTGTTCGCTGGGCTGGTCGCCTGCGGCGAGAAGAGCGAACCCATCACCTCTGGTGAGGCGATGGCGCTCTCGGAAGTCGCAACTGCCGAGGTCGAGTCCGCTGACACAGACTCGACCTTTGATGCCGCCGTCTCCGAGGAGATTGCGCTGGCGTCTCCAGACTCGCTGATCGAAGCGATTCCAGAAGACATCGACATGGCACCGGACCCGGTTGTCGAGCCCATTGCCACCGCGAGCTTCAAGCTTCGCCACGGCGAGACGCTGCACTACTTCGCCAAGTGGTCCGAGCTCCCAGTCGAAGACATCGCCGAGGCGTCGTCTCTGAGTCTGGATGGCAGCTACCCAGTCGGCACCGTCGTCGAGATCCCCTCAGACGGCATCGATGTGGCTGCCGTTGAAGCCGCGCGGCAGGCCCACTGGACGACACGCATCGACGGCTACATGGCGTCGCGAGGCGGAGAGGCCGGAACCGACTTCTATACGGTGGCTACCGGCGATACCGCCTGGGGCATCGCCCGGGACGCCCAGGGAATTCCCATCTGGCTGCTTGCTGCCTACAACCCCGAAGTGGGCCTCGACAGCCTGCACCCCGGCGACAAGCTGATGGTGCCCATCCTCGCCGACATCGTCGTCGACGCCGAGCCCGCCGTCGAAGACACCTCCGAGCCCAGCCCGGAGTAGCCCTTCAAACGCTCACTCTGAGCCCCTCCCTGCGGACCATTTCCGTTTCCTCCACAGCAAGCACGGGTCTTGGCAGACCACCGGGATCGCTGGGAGGGGCATCAGTCTTCGAGTGACCCTCTGAGAGCCTTGAGAGCGGCCTTCCAGGCCTTCTCGAGGCTCTCTCTTTGTTCGTCGTCCTCGAGTGGACCCGAGCCCGAGTGGAACATCGCCACGCGCGTCTCGGTGCCGTCTCGTCCAATGTTGAACTGGATGCGGGTGCCCTTGGTCTCGGCCGGGGAGTTCTTGTCCCAGGCGATCTCGATGCGACGCGTGGGCCGCAGGGTCAGGAAAATGCCGCGTTCTTCGACCGGCTCGCCGTCGTCACCCTCGGAAACCAGCACAACGCGGCCTCCCTCTCGGGCGTCGACACGGGCTTCGTCCACCCACCAGGACATCAGTCCCTCGCTGGTGGTGAGCGCCTTCCACACTGCCCGTGGAGTGGCTGCGATGTTGATCTGCTGTCGAATGGCCGGCATGCATGCCCCTGTGACCGGTGACCCTATCTTTTTGCGCGGGTGTCGTCGAAGAGGCGTACCTCACCGATGCCAGGAGCCGCAACAGCAACCGTCGGGTTTGTTCCGTGAGCCGCAATCGCGTGACCCAGCCCGGCCCCCGGTTCCGTCGCCTCGATGGACTGGGCGGGTTGGGCTGAGTCCACGTCGGTGTACAGGTGAACGGTCCCTCCAACGCCTTCTTCCGGGGATCCAATCCACAGCCCTCGCCCGCACGCGAGGGAGCGTCCAAATCCTTGCGGCCCTCGGATCGTCTGAGTGGTGGCAAATCCACTGCCCGCGTCCAGCACATGCACTTCACCCCAGCCAGGCGCTCCAACAATCAGCTCGGCCACCGAGTCACCATCGACATCACAAGCGGCCAGCGCAAAGCCATAGAGCGACGACGGGGGGCCAGATGCCACCACTCCCGCTGCACCCACGAGCGATCCATCCGCACGGCCAGCGACCAGTGTCGACCCGCCGTCCATCAACGTGGCCGAGACCAGGGACCACAACCGACCCGTCTCGGCCCAGCCCTCGTCTCCTGCGCTCACCCCACCGCTATGAATCGCCGCGATCTGCCCGTTGTGCAGCACTGGGTGCCCACCGGCTCCCTCACCTGGGCCGCCGGACAACGCCTCGGTGCCGTCGAGGCGCAGCACCGCACCTCGCCCGCCGTCATAGCGAGGAGCCGCAACCAGAAGCTCGGGCCCGCTGAACAGAGCGCTGCCCAGAAAGTCGCCGCTTGTGCCCATCAGCACCTGCGTGCTGCCTACGAAGAGTCGGCCGCCGCCCACGCCGTGTGGTGCGCCCACCGCAACGTCGTCCCCGGAGAAGCCGACGGCATGCCCATAGCCGTGATCAACCGAGCCGCTGTGCGACGTGGTCAGTTCGTATTTGGGGCCGCGAGTGCACCCGACAAGCAGAAGGACAAGCCACATGCTCAAAGCTTTACCCGACTCTTCGCAGCACTAGCGAGAACGGTCCGAGATCGCGCATGGCTCGCTGTTGCAGACCAGCATCGAGCTCGATGCCGACGACGTCGTGCAGCTCGACGGCGAACCGTCCAAACGCCGCCTGCGGAGCGAAGGCGAGCTCGGCCAGGTCATGGCTCTGTTGGCAATGGGGACACTGAACTCGACGTTGGGCCCCGTGTCGCCATGCGCTGAGTGCTTTGCTGAACTGCGGCGCTAGGTTGCCGCCCGGGCCGGGACAGCTGACGCGAAACCCCCCTTGGTGGTTGGCCACAAACTGCTCTCGCTCGAACAAGACCGCACGCCAGTCGTCAAAGCCCGCAGGCAGCAGCTGCCGCCACGGAAACTGCGGAACCGCTTGCTTTGGAGGCGGGTCTACAAAGACCAGCACGAGGTCCAGACGATGGCTTGGGCGAGGCATTTGCCGCTCGATGTAACCGTCAAAACGGTTGCGACATACCGACTCCCGACTCCACCGGAAGCTCGCTATGCACACACACCCGGCACTCACAGATGCAGAACTCGTCGCGTTGGCTCGCGCCGGCCACCATGGGGCATTCGACACGCTCGTCATCCGCCACTCGGGGCGAATTTATGCGGTCGCCATGCGAATGATGCGCAACCGGACCGATGCAGAAGACATCGTGCAAGAGACGTTTATGAACGCGTTCCGGCGTCTGGACAGCTTTCGCGAAGAGGCTGCCCTGACCTCATGGCTACACCGCATCGCCACCAATTGCTGCCTGATGCGCATGCGCAGCCGCCGACGCAGGCCCGAAGTCCCCCTTGTCACGACGAGCACCGATGGCGAGGAGTGGGCGCGCCCGATTCCCGACCCCTCGGTCGGCATCGACGTCGACTTCGAGAACCGCGAGCTCGGCCAGGCAATCGCCAGCGCCATCCAGCGATTGCCGGAGAACTACCGTGCGGTCCTGCTGCTAGCCGATGTCGAACTGCAGACCATGAAGCAGATCGCAGAGGCACTCAAGCTCACGGTTCCGAACGTAAAAACTCGCCTGCATCGGGCACGTCTGCGCATGCGCGCGAGTCTCGCGGACTACCTTGCCGCCGCGCCGGTTGTCATCGCGGCCTAAGACGGCCTCAAAGCACCTGTAAAGCGTTGTCGCGACGCTTGTATGGCGCTCGAGATCCTGCAAAAATCCCGATGGGGAGGTCCCTCAGCCGTGGGTGCTGATCCGAATCACGTCAAGAGGCTCAGCGCCAAGGCGCGGGAGCGAGATGCGCGCACCAAAGAGCGTCAGCGCTGGAGTGTGCTCGCATCAACGTGGGTCCACTGCCTGTTGCTGGTGGGTGTATTGGGGTGTGGGGAGAAGGAGCAGGCTAAG
>CAYYHT010000162.1:0-12085 GCA_964471355.1 uncultured Enterobacteriaceae bacterium | reverse complement strand
CAGCCACCCGAGACAGCAGGTTCAGAAGCCGGCGCGTCGGGCTCGTCGGGCTCTGCGACAGGCAGGGGAGCCACGGTCGCCTGTGGCGCGTCCACGACGTTGGGGTCAGGCACGAGCGTTGGCTGTGGAACGTCGTTCTGGGGCGGCTTCACGGGCTCGGCCGCCGGAGTAGGCTCGGCCGCAACCGGCGCCACTGTCAGCTCGGGCTTGGGTGATTCTTCGGGCGCAATGGCCTTGGGCACGCGTGCGTCCGTGGCGTCGATTGGGTTGTCACTGTCTCCGGGCATGCCGTCCGTCATGGCTCTCTCCGCTTTGGCCATGGCCGTAATGGCGATCAGGGCGCAAGTGAGAGGCGCGAAACTTGTAGCCCGCTATCGCAGGAACGTAAATGGCCAGGTGCCTCCGCTGAACCCACCCATGGGCTTGGGGAACTGCAGACGGTTGAATCGTTCGAGCACGCAGGTCTCGACCGCCGCATCTTGCAATGTGTTCAGCTTGAACCCTGAGCTCGCCACAGACCCGTCTTCAGCGATTGTGTATTCGACCAGCAACTTGCCCGAGGACGTCGGCGACGCATGCTTCTTGAAGCAGTAGCGAAAGGCGGTCAGGTTGCTCTCGATCGTGGATTCGACCTGATCTTGAGACAACTGCACAAGCTCAGGAGCATGAAACTCGTCCCCTTGGCCAACTCCATCGAGTCCACCGATGGCCACCGGCCGCACCACGACCCCAACGCCGCCAAGCTTCCAACAGGCCTCGACTTCGGTGACTGTCCAGGTCAGGCGCTCGCCATCACGCTGTCCAGTCGATTCCAGCGGCAAACTGCCGCCGTACTGGGTCTTGCAAGACACAGCGAAATTATCGGCGCTGGCCGTTTGGGGTGCCGTGGCACTGAACGCGCACGACACGTGCCCATCAAAGCTGCATTGCGTGAGCGGACTCGGATGCTGCAGGGTCAGTTCGGCACCCAGAAAGGGCGATACCGGCATGACCACCTCAGCGAGCCCCCGCGTCGCGAGATCCTTGTCCCGCTTTTTTTCATTCTTTGCCACCGCAGAGATCTGCTCGATCTCTTCATACACGGCCCCAAACCCCTGGTCAGCGGCGATCTGGGCAAATGTGCCCTCGGCCGCGAGCGCCCAAGGGGCTGTTGCGGTCAGCAGGACTCCGATCAGCATGGTATTGCGTGTTCGCACGGAACACATGCTAAGGTCCCAGCCAATGAAGCTCAACGATCTTGACGAGCAGGAGCTCACCGCTTTCATGGCGCTGCTCAAGCAGTTGATTCGAGCTGACGGCGAGCTCTCGGACAGCGAGATCGACCACCTGTCCGCCCTGGGCAGCGTCATCGGCGAAGAACGCTGGAAGGTCGCCTTTGCGGGCGTGAAGGGACAGTGGAAGCAAGCCTCGGACATCCCAGAGCTCGCGGGCATGGTGACGCGTCCTGAATCCCGGGGCATCATCCACCGCACCCTGGCCACCGTGGCGGCATCAGACAAGACCAGTGCCGAAGAACGGGCCATCCTGAACACACTATCCAAGCTGTGGACGCTTCCCATCGCCGACCTGGCCAAGCTGCCAGGACTCCCCGGCACCCGGCGCCGCAGCAAGCGAGGGCTCACCAAATGACCCCGGCAGAACTGGACAACAGCGAACTGATCGTCTTCATTGGCTTGGCCAAACAGGTCATCCGAGCCGACCAAGTCGTCAGTGACGACGAAAAGCAGTGGCTCAGCGACACCGCAGAGCGCGTCGGCATCGACCGCTGGCGCCAAGGCATCAAGGACGCACAAGAGCAATTCACCGAGGCCCAAGATGTGCGCGATGCCGCCAAAGCCCTCGAGAAAGCCGAGTCACGTGAGCTGATCTACGAAGCGCTCATGAAGCTCGCCGAGGGCGACGACTACGTCTATGAAGAGGCCGTCATTCTGGACTGGGTGGCGCGCATCTGGGACATCGGCGATCACGTGCCCATGGTCCGCAGCAGCTAATCTGCGGCGCTACTTGCGCTTGCCTCGTTTGCCTCGCTTGCCCTTCTTGGGCGCCTCGGGCTCGGGAGTCGCCACAGGTGGCGGAGGCGGTGCAGCAACGGGCTCCGGTTCGGGCTCCGGCTCCGGCTCGGGTTCTGGAGGCGGTGCGGCCTTCTTCTTGACCACTTTGCGCGGCCTTGGGGCCTCTTCGACGACCTCTTCGACCTCGACAGGTTCTTCGAGCACCGGTTCTTCCACCAGTTCAACGGGCGCGGGCTCGGGCTCGGGCTCGGGCTCCACCACCGCAGGCACGACGTCAACAATAGGCTCTTCGACTGCCACCGAAGACCCCGAGGTCATGCCCACCACCGCCACGCCAACTGCGATGGCCAGCACCACGACAAAGCCCCCCGCAATCGCAACGCCGCCTACGCCGAGACCCGCGACGGCGACCATCGACGACACCCCAATCTTGCCTTCGCCGGTGGCCTCGTCTGCGATGTCCACACCGCTTGTATCGAGAGTCGGCTGCGAAACCGGTGGAAGTTCACCGAGAATAGGGTCGCGCACAGCTGCCGGAATGCTGACCTGGGAGTCCATGCCTCCGAAGTCGATGATGCTGCGCGGCGACGCATCCCCGGTGCCAACACCACTCGCTTGCAGCTTCTCGACGCGCTCCCGCAATCGACTAGCGGCCGACGGCCCCGGCGCCATCTGGGTGGCAATGTCATCTTCAAAGGCGTCGGGACTAGGCCCTGGTGCGGGCTCGGAATCGGGCCGTGGCTGCTTGCGCACAAGCTGCGTCACCGCCGATTCGTTGTCGGCCTCGCGAAAATCGGCGCTGGCTTCGGGGGGCGCGGCCTCGACGGGTGGGGCCTGGGTGGGCGGTACGGAAGGAGCCGGCGGCTCTTTCGATGCCACAACCGGCGGTGCGGCCGTGACAGGCGGCACCGGCGGTACAAGTGGCGCCGGCGCGGGGGGCGGCGGCGGCGGGACCGGTTGCTCCTTTGGAGCACTGGGTTTGTCAGGCATGCCCGCGGATGGCGTCTTTCCGCCTCCGAACAGTCTTCGCCGCTTGCGCTCAGCCACAGACTCGGGCCCCCATTCCGTCCCATTGGAAGCGCCAAGATACCACGCACCTGGACACAACGCGTTCCAGGTTGCGCTTGCTCGCCCATATCGGCCAAATTACGCTCCCAGCCGCGCCGTTGCGCGTTGAGGGAAAACACGTGCTCGCTCCCGGCGACTACATGGGTCGATACAGAGTCGAATCGGTGCTCGGCCAGGGTGGCATGGCCATCGTGTACAAGGTCCGACACGCCGACGATGGAAAGAACTACGCGATCAAGGTTCTGGCCGTCCGCAGCGCGGACGTGCAGCGCAGACTGGTCGCCGAAGGCAAGACCCAGTCCAAGCTGAAGCACCCCAACGTCGTCGCGGTTCACCACATTCTCAAATACGAAGACAACCCCGTCTTGGTCATGGAGTTCGTCGATGGGCCCTCGCTGCACGAGCTGATGCAGACCCCCATGCCGCACGACGAGGCCGTCTATATGTTTCGGGCCATCGTGGCCGGAGTCGCAGCCGCCCACGCAAAGGGCATCATCCACCGAGACCTGAAGCCGGCGAACATCCTGCTGGCCATCGGCGACGACGAGATCGTGCCCAAGGTGTCCGACTTCGGACTGGTCAAGACCCTGCAGGGCAAGGGCCTGGGCACGCGACCTGGCGAGGCCATGGGAACGCCTCAATACATGGCTCCCGAACAGGTCCGCGATGCCAGCTCCGTCGACCAGAGAGCCGATCTGTTCTCGCTCGGCGTGATTCTGTACGAGCTGGTCTGCCACAAGCGGCCATTTGACGGCCCCAACATGGTGGCCGTGCTCAACGTGGTGATGGTCGGCGCCTACACGCCACCCGAAGAGCTGGTTCCGAACCTGCCGCCGGAGATCATCGCCACCATTGGTGCCTTGCTGACCAAGAAACCGGAGACGCGCCTTCAGTCGTGCGAAGAGATCCTCGCTGTGCTCGATGGCGCACCAGTGCCCGAAAGAGCAGCCGCCAGAGACTCGACAGCGCCCAAAAAGCCAGACGCCAAAGTCGCAGCCGCCCAGACCCAACCCGGGTCGGAGCCTCCGGTACTCGCGTTCGCAGCAGCGGGCATGCTGGTCTTGGCAGGGTTGGCCGCCGTGTTGTTCCTGGCGCTGTGACCGACGCCGCTAGTCGCAGGCGGCATCTTCGGCACCGCGGTCCACCAACACAGCCGGCCCCACCAATCGCGTCTGCAGAAAGCAGCGGTACTGCCGCTTGGGCGCCTGCAGCTGAAACATCACCTCGTGACCGTCCTCGACCTCGTCTTCGATGTGCTGCACCACCACGGCAGTCTGCTCACCGCGGTTCCCCTGCACAGGGAAGTCCACCGGTTCGCCGCCACTGAACTGCAGCATCTGCTCGAGGGACTCGAGATGGGCGATCTCGTCGGTCTGTGCGTCGAGGGATCCCCCTGCGAGATCGAGGCCATAGGCCAGGCTGGTCGCATTGGCGATGGGAGGCAGGATGTATCGGTCCACGATTCCCTGGTGCATCAGCACATCGACCATGCGCGTCTCGCGGGTGACCTTGGCATAGACCGGCGGATCTGCCGACTCCCCCGCCCACTGCAGCATCATCAGGGCCGGATCGTGAGGATGCAGCTCGCGGCCATAGTCCCCGTACTGAAGCATCGTCTCGGCCAGCGGGCGCACATTGAGCGGCTTCTGCTTGTAGACGATGTTGTGCAGCCAGCTGCCGCCCGCTCCAGACAGCACCAAGGCCTTGTAGGCAGGCTGAGTGGTGATGACCAGAGGCGCAATCGTGGCACCCATCGAGTGTCCGATCAGCGCGACCTCATCGGCATCGAAGCTCGCCGTGGCAGAGCCATCCGCGCAGTCCGACGTGTCGAAGCTCAGTCCATCGAGCACATCGGGGACCAGCGTCAGCTCCAGTGCCGACTGCCTCACATTTCCCAGCATGGCGCCCGGATTGGCGACGTTGAACATCAGGAACTGCTCGTCGCCGCCGGTGATGTTGCGCAGACCGCCATGCGGCCCGTCGACACTGACTCCTGCATAGCCGCCCCACGCCAGATCCCGGGCTGGACCAGACCCCGCGAGCACCGGCAACCCATCGCCATCGCGCACCCCGCGCTCGACGAGTGGACGGTCGCCACCGCCTCCGGTGCGCACAAATACAGCGGTCGGCCAGCCCCCGGCGGGCATCTGAGCGCGCGGCACCGTGAACAGGATGCGGGCCGTCTCGGTGCGCTGAACATCCATCGCCAGCGTTCCCCCTTGCGTCTGAAAGGGGGGCTCACCCTCTTGGTACACGGGCATGTCGACCGACGATTCGTAGACGCAAAAGTCGTCGAAGGTCTCGGTCAACACCGGAGCGTCCATGGACGGCACCCCTAGCGCGCGAATCGCGTCCGTCATCTGCTGTTGCTCGGCGACCGGGTCCGAGGCCGTGAACACAGTCTCACCAGCCACATCCATCGACTCGTCCATCGCCAGAAGGGGCTGGCCGTCAGCATCAAGCACCCCGGTCGTGACGACGGCCCTCCACTGTCCAGGGCTCATCGGCACGCCTTGAACTGGCAGAAGCCCCAGCAGATTGCGGGTGCCAAAGGGACCGGCGTCCTCGTCGAAGTGCACGTAGACAGGGACCCGAGCGCCGCTCTGAATGTGCTCAAGGTAGACCGTGGCTTGTGGCAGCAGGCTCTCGGCGGGCGTCGGCAACGATTCCGGATCGACCGCACCATTGAGCGGGAAGTACACCGTCGAGGTGGTGCCAAAGCCCGTTGCGCGACGATGCATCAGCTCGACCACCTGCGCGACAAAGGGCACATCATCGGGGTTGGGAAAGCCGGTCAGGTCCACGGTGCCGTCGTCAGTTAATCGCTGGTCGCTTGGAAAGGGAGCGGACCAGAATCCGGTGCTCAGATCGTCGATGACGCCGGTGCCAGTGACCGGGTCCACATCGCCGGTGCACGCAAACAGGCCAACAAACAACAGAATCGGCGTCATGCGAGCCATCCCCCTTGCCCCCTCGTAGCCTCGTGTCACAATAGAGACCATGGCTGCCAATGAAGACAAGACAGAGATGTTGGACGAGACGCGCTGGCATCCGCCCGTGCCGTCCCAAAATGAACTTCCGACCGAGAACCTGACCAATGGCCTCATGTGCTTTGTCACAGGTGAATCTGCCATTTATATGTTCAAGAACGGCGAGTGGGTCACCTCGTCGGCAAAGAAGTAGTCCATGTCGCAGAACAAAGACGAGCAAGCCACCGAGCTGTACCAAGACGAGAGCACGTGGCTGCCGCCTGTGCCCTCCAAAGACGCGCTGCCGGAAAGTGCCGTTTTGGGCGCCTTTATCTTCGTGGAAGATGAGGGTGCGGTGTACCAGTACACTGCAGAAGACGGCTGGTTCACAACCAAGAAGCCCAAGGGTGGCTCGTGAGCGACAAACAGGGAAAGGCGAACGCCGCGACCGAGATGTACGACGACCTGCGCTGGTTGCCGCCGGTCCAGAGCAAAGATTTGCTTCCCACCGATTCCGCCGATGTGCGCCCCGGCCACGTGTGCTTTGTGATCGGCGAGGGAGCCATCTTCGAGTGGCGCGAAGACGGCCAGTGGCACAACCAGGCCGACAAGTAGGGTGCTCTGGCTCGCCCTGCTGATCGCATGCGGCACCACTCCGGACGATGATCCCGCCCCTGAAGACACCCCCGCCGTTCAGAACGACGCGATTCCGCTGAATCTGCAGCCATCGCCAGCGGTGGACGCAGCCATGAACCTGTCCCTCGATGCCGGGCTCGTCGGCATCGGCGTTGGCATCGCCCAGGGCGGCGAGATCGTCTTTCTAGGGGGCTACGGATTCGAAGACAGAGAGGCCGGGATTGCAGTCGATCCCGAGCAGACGATGTTCCGCTGGGCGTCCGTGTCCAAGGGCCTCGTGGGCGTGACCGCGGTCAAGGGTGCAGTGGACCTGGACGCCGATGTCTCGGTGTTGGTGGAGGAGTACAACACCCCCACCAGTGTGCTGCCGGCCGACTGCTATCAACGCTCCTGTGCCCTGGACCTGCCCGCCGACCAACGCACCGTGTCCCTGCGCATGCTGCTGTCCCACGCAGGTGGAGCGCCTCACTATGGAAACGGCACCACCTACCCGGTGCCCTCTGCAGCCGACGCCAACAACCCCGCCGTCAACACGGGCATGGCCTGGGCGCTGCCCCTGTGGATTGACGAACCGCTGGTCTCGATCCCCGGCACCAAACACAACTACTCGACCTTTGGCTACAACCTGGCTGGAGTGAGCGTGGAGCGAGCGCGCGGCGAGAGCTTGGCGGCGCTAGTCAACACCGACGTGTCCGAGCCCGCCGGAATGACGACGATGCAGCCGGACTACCAGTGGGTCGACATCGACCACCGCGCCCAAGGATATCTGCGCTCGGGTGGCGAAGTGGTGCTTCAAGAGCTCGACCAGGACGTCAGCTGGAAGCTGGCCGGAGGCGGCTTCATCTCGAGCGTTGCCGACTTCACTCGCTACTGCGCCGCACTCAACAGCGGCCTGCTGTTGCCCGCCGAGACACGAGACGCCGAGCTGTGGCGCATTCAGTACCCCGACCTCAAAGGCTACGCCCTGGGCTTCAGCATCAGCGAGACCGCTTTCGGCCGGCGGGCCGCCCATACAGGCGCCCAGGACAAGACCCGCACCGCGCTAGCCGCCTACGAAGACGGCCTGTGTGTAGTGGTCATGACCAACAGCGAGTGGGCGTCGCCCTCGACGTTGCGGGCCAGCATCGAGGCCGCCTGGCGGGCCGAGCACTGAAGGGCCACATTCCGGGTTAGGCACAGCCTCTTCCGGAGGTCCCGTGAACATTCTGGTCATCAACTGCGGCAGCAGCAGCCTCAAAGCCGACATCCTCGACGCCGACACCGGCGAGCGCCGCGCAAGCGCCAAGGTCGAACGCGTCAGCGACCACCAGGCCGCTCTGGCCGAAGCGCTGCCTGGACTGCTCGAGGCATCCGATGTCGTCGCCGTCGGCCACCGGATCGTGCACGGAGGCGAGCGTTTCTCGGCTCCCGCCCGCATCACCGACGACGTCGAGGCCGCCATCGAGCAGCTGATTCCGCTGGCTCCGCTGCACAACCCTGCCAACTTGGCCGGTGTGCGCGCCGCCCGCCAGCTGCTGCCGGACCTGCCCCACATCGCCGTGTTCGACACCGCGTTTCACGCAACCCTTCCGCGCCGGGCACGCACCTATGCGCTGCCGACCGATGTCACCGACAAGCTCGGCATTCGTCGCTACGGCTTTCACGGCCCCAGTCACAGCTGGGTCGCCAGGAAGGCCGCGAAATACTTGGACGAAGACCCGCGCGACCTTCGCATCATCACCTGCCACCTCGGCAACGGCGCCAGCGTCTGTGCGGTCGAATACGGCCGAAGTGTCGAGACCAGCATGGGCATGACACCGCTCGAAGGACTGGTGATGGGCACACGCAGCGGAGATCTCGACGCGGGCGTCTTGGTCGCACTGCTGCGCGATGGCTACGATGCCGACTCCCTCGACAAGCTACTGAACAAGCAGTCGGGTCTGGCTGGGTTGTCCGGCTGCGGCAACGACATGCGCGACATCGAAGAGCGCGCCGCGGACGGCGACGAGCGAGCACAGCTGGCCATCCACGTCATGGCCCATCGCCTTCGAAAGTACATCGGTGCCTATGCCGCGGTCATGGGCGGGGTCGACGCCATCGTCTTCACCGCAGGCATCGGCGAGAACAGCAGCGTCGTGCGGCATCGAGTGGCCCAGCGTCTCGACTTCTTGGGAGCCCGACTCGACGAAGACGCCAACCGCGAGGCCGAGGTCAACTTCGAAGCGCCCGTGGCCGAGATCAACGAGCCTCATAGCCGCACCCGGTTGCTGGTCGTACAGACCGACGAGAGCTGGTCGATCAGCCGCGAGACCGCCAAGCTGGTGCGCGAGGCGGACCGCGTCACCGGCGACATGACCATCCCGATTGCCATCAGTGCCAGGCACATCCACCTCACCCAAGAGGCGGTCGAGACACTGTTCGGCGAGGGACACACCCTGACGCCGCGCAATCCCCTGTCACAGCCTGGCCAGTTTGCCTGCGAAGAGCGGCTGACCATCGTCGGACCCAAGCGCAACATCGAGCGTGTCCGCGTGCTGGGACCCACGCGTCGTGCGTGCCAGGTCGAGATCAGCCGGACCGACGAGTTCCACTTGGGCATCGACGCACCGGTTCGGGCCAGCGGCGACGTCAAGAACACCCCCGGGTGCACACTTCTGGGCGTCGATGGCCGCAAGCTGACCATCAAAGAGGGCGTTATCTGCGCCTGGCGCCACATCCACATGACCACCGACGATGCGTCGCGCTTCGGCGTCAAGGACCGGGACATCGTCGAGGTTGCTGTGGACAGCGAGAGCAAGGGCCGCGACCTCGTCTTCGGCGACGTCATGGTGCGCGTCAAAGACAGCTACAAGCTCGAGATGCACATCGATACCGATGAAGCCAACGCTGCCGAGCTGCGCAGTGGGCAGCCCGGCGTGGTGTACAGCGACGCTGAGAAGTCGGCGACCCTGCGCAAGCGCGGAACCCGCTTCGACGCGTAGCAGGGGCCAGGCTCAGTTGCCCAGGTCCGCCTGCAGGGTGTTCCAGTCCTCTTCGCTGTGCTCGAGCAGGTCTTCGGATTGGGTGTACACAGGCACGTCATTGAGGCCAAAGAACTGCTTGTCCATGTGCAGCCAGTGCCCGCTCGCGTCCTCTCCGATCGACCCGTCGATGATCACGTAATCCCCAGCGCGGTCGCCATCGATCCAGCTCCACACCCAATGCCACGACGTCCAGTCATAGGGCTCGCCCGCCAGCATCGTCCCGGTGATCACCACCGTGCCACCGGGATCATCATCGATCTGACTCTCGATGGTGCTGCCTTGAACCAGCACAATCCACTCACTCTGCTGCAGCCCGTCGTCGTCAAAACGCCAGGTCTCCTCAAGCACGCGGTGCTCGCGGGCGACGTAGTCCTGCCGGACTAGGATCTCAGCGGCGGTGCCCATCTGCACCCCGTCCATGTCGCTCTGGGTCGACCAGCCTCCCCACCACTTCACCTGAGTCTCGCCCAACAGATTGCATCCAGAAAGCAAGGTCAGAAGCAGCGGGATCGTCATGGCAAACATTGTAGGATGCCTGTCTCTTGATCGCCGCAATTTCGGGCCACTGGGCACAGCGCGGCAAAGGCGGGAAGTCGATGGCGGACAACGATCCAGCAAGCTCCAGAAGTCTCGCCGAACAGGCGATGAGCAACCTCGTCAATCAGTTCGCCCGTCCCATGGACTTCCTGCGCGAGCTCGTTCAGAACAGCATCGATGCCGGCACGCCCCGAATCGACGTATACCTGTCTTGGGTGCCCGCAGAAGACGACACCGACGAGGGTGTGCTGCAGATCCACGTCGATGACCACGGCGAGGGCATGGATGAGCAGATCCTCGACAACCAGCTGACCCGGCTGTTCTCGTCCACCAAAGAGAACGACCTGACCAAGATCGGCAAGTTCGGCATCGGCTTCACGAGCATCTTCGCCATCCGTCCCGATCTGGTTCACCTGACCACCGGCCGCCATGGCGAGTACTGGGAGCTCGTCTTTCACCCCGACCGCACCTATGAGAAGCGGGCCCACGACGAGCCTGTAGCGGGTACGAAGATCACGCTCTTCAAGCGCATGGACTCGACCCAGATGGAGCGGACCGCCGCAGAAGCGAGGTTTATCCTGACCTACTGGTGTGAACACAGCAACGTGCCCATCACCTTTGAGGACAAGACCTCGCCCGAGCAGCCGCGCCACCGACCCGACCCCGACCAGGCCGATCCCTTCTCGGCGTTCATGGGCGGCACTTCAGGCACCGAAGGCCCCGAGACCATCAACCGTCCCCTCGGCTTGCTGGGCGCAGACCTGCAAGTGACCCACAACGCCGGCGATGTCAGCGCGGTGGCGGCGTACGTCGACAAGCCCAAGTACGGCTACTACAACGGCGGCCTGACCCTGATCAGCAGCGAGCACCCCGAGGTCTTGGGCGAGCACGCAAGCACCCTCGCTCACGTGGCATTCAAGGTGCAGTACGACATGCTCGAGCACACGCTCACCCGAGACAATGTGCTCCAAGACGAGCACTGGGAAACCGCCATGGAGGTGGTCTCGGACGCGGCTCTGCGCCTGCGCGCCAAGTTGCTCGATCGCATCGACAAGGCCGAGGGCAAGGAGCTCGATCGGCTGCACCGCTACCTCGCCGTCGAGACCCAGCTCGCTGGAGGCCAAGCCGGCGTCGCAGAGTGGTGGGACGCGGACCGCCAAGTGTTCCGCGACCACGCCGGGGAGCCTGTGACCCGAGGCCGCATCGAGACGCAAGAGGGCAAACACGGCGTCGTGCTTCTCGATCCGGGTCCTGGGCCCGTGCGCGAGGCCGTACTTCGCCAGGGCTACGTCGTGCTACCCGAGACCGCCGGCACCCGTGCACTGCTGTTCGCACTGGGGCGGCCACCCATCATGGGGCTGTTTCCCGCAGAGCGCCGCCTCGTTCGCGCGGACCGCTTCTTTGTGTTGCCCGAGATTGTCGACCTGTTGGGCCTGCCCCCTGCCGAGCGCATGCTTGTCGAGCGCACCCAAGAGCTGCTGGACCACGCCACCAACAAGCGCATGAAGCTGCACGTCGGCGACTTTGGGGGCGCGGCCAACGCGGTCGAAGAGCCACTGGCACTCGAAGGTGCCAAGGACGCCACCCTGTTCGAGCGACCCGGGGTCACGTGGAGGCAGCAGCTGCCCGCCTGGCTGCAGTGGCGCACCCTGCTGGTGAACCGGCATCACCCCCACTACCAGGCCCAAGCGGTGGCAGCCGCCGAGAACACAACCCTGGCCGCCTTTGCACTGGCACAGGCGCTGCTGATGCATGAAGAAATCGAGGGCAACGACGCCTTCGATCTGCTGATGGAGGCCGCCCGCTCATGAGCAATCTCGACGCACTCCTGGCCCGTTCTCGCGCTCCCGGCTCCTTTGTC
>CAYYHT010000161.1:0-12094 GCA_964471355.1 uncultured Enterobacteriaceae bacterium | reverse complement strand
CGTGAGATTGCGCTCAGGCTGATTGCAGAGGTGACCGACGAAGTTGAGACCGAGGTCGAACAGGAAGAGGTACCGTCCGCTGAACCAGAGCCGCTGCCCGCAAATGTGGTGACCAGCGTCCACTTCGATGACTTCGATGTCACAGCCAGCGTCGAGGAAGTCCCCGCCGCAGATGCCGAGGCCGAGGCCGAGGCCCAGGCCGAAGACAACGACGACGCCATGGACGAGTCTTCGCATGACGAGAAGGTGGTGGCGCGGGTCGAGCCCGGTCGACGGACCCTGACCCTGCACCGCACCCTTAGGAGTGGCGCCGTGGTTCGCTTCGAAGGCGACGTGGTCCTGTTCGGCGACCTCAATCCGGGCGCACAGATTGTCGCCGCCGGGAACATCCTGGTTCTGGGACACCTCAAAGGTGTCGCTCACGCCGGCTGCACCGGAGACGCAGAAGCCTTCATCATGGGCTTTCACATGCGTCCCACCCAGCTGCGCATCGCCCGTCACATCGCGATTCCCCCCAAGCGCAACGCTTCGATGGAAATCAGTCCCGAGATTGCTCGAATCGACGCCGAAGGCATCGCTATCGAGCCCTACCGCGCACGCAAAAGCATGCGCAAAGCAGGAGCCTGAACATGGCAGAGTGCATCGTCATCACCAGCGGAAAGGGCGGCGTCGGCAAGACGACTTCCTCCGCGAATCTCGGCGCAGGCTTGGCCCTTCAGGGCAAGCGGGTCGCCGTCGTCGACGCTGACATTGGACTTCGGAATCTCGACGTCATCTTGGGCCTTGAGAACCGAATCATCTACGACATCGTGAATGTCATCGAAGGCGAGTGCAGGCTCAAGCAGGCACTCATTCGAGACAAGCGTGTCGACGGGCTCTTCTTGCTGCCTGCGGCCCAGACCAGAGACAAGAACGCCGTCACACCCGACGACATGCGTCGCTTGGTGGCCGATCTCAAAGAGACGCATGACTACGTCATCATCGACTGCCCGGCAGGCATTGAGCAGGGGTTCAAGAACTCCATCGCAGGTGCTGACCGAGCCATCATCGTGACCACGCCTGAAGTGAGCGCCATCCGAGATGCAGACCGCATCATCGGCATGTGTGAGGCTCATGACCTTCCCGAACCGGACCTCATCATCAACCGCTACCGACCGGGAATGGTCTCCCGCGGCGACATGATGAACCGCGAAGACATCCTCGAAATTCTCGCGATTCCGCTCATTGGCATCGTGCCCGACCATGAAGACGTCATCATCAGCGCAAACCGGGGCACCCCGGCCGTCTACGATGAACACTCTGTGGTGGGCCAAGCCTATCTCCGCATCACCCACAGGGTGCTCGGAAGCGACATCGAGTACCCGGACTTCGAAGCCGACCTGAACTTCTGGTCGACAGTCAAGCGCTGGATGGGCTTTGCCCCGGCCAGGGAGGTGGTCTGACATGCTCGAGATGGTCAACAAATTCCTGGGTATTCGCAAGACGACCAGCAAGGACGATGCGAAACAGCGCATGAAAGTCCTGCTGATTCACGACCGCGTCAATTTGACGCCGGCTCAGCTTGAGCTGATGAAGGGAGAGATCCTGGAAGTGGTCGCCCGCTACTGCGAGATCGACCCCGAGGGCGTCGAGATCAATCTGAACCGCCATGAGAATGGCATTTCACTCGATTCAACAGTTCCTGTGCGGCGAGTAACCGCACGGGTGTGAGGGGTTCGCTCCTCAACAATCGGTTTTGCTTCCGGCCATCGGCCCACACACCTTCCTTTGGCACCCACCCCCCCCCGGGCTGATGGTCGTGAAGCAACCGACATACCGCAAGAGAGACGCAAAGGCCCTTCCAGAATCTGGGAGGGCCTTTTTGTGGCATTGAGCCAGCCTCAGACGATCTCGGTGAGTCCGGCGATGAGTCGTTGATGCAGGTCGGCCCGCTCCACATCCTGAATGTGAACGGTGTAGTTCACGTAGCGCTCGCCAACGGCGACTCGGTTGATTCGACCGCGGCTCTCACACGGCGGATCCGAGAAGCTGGCCATGCGCAATCGCAGAGGCCCGCCTTCAGGAAAGATGACGCCGTAGCCTCGCGGGAGCTCGAAGGACAATCGTGAAATCGCGATGTCCACCAATCGGGCGGGCGCCTCCAACAGACTGATGGCCGCGCCTCCGGGCAGCAGGATCTCGACAATGGAGCCGTCGTCTGACTCGCCTTCGGGAACGGCAATCTCGAGCATGAATGCCAGCACCAGACCATCGGGACCGCGTCCGGGCACGGCCGCGCCCACCTTGACCACGGTCGACTCGAAGTAGCTGCTCTCGCCGTCGATCTCGACCCAGAGCCGGACCTCCTCGCCTTGGACGAAGCGGTGTCCAGCGGCATCGCACAACAGGCCTGGCTGGTCGCTTTCGCACATGCGTGCCGGAACCCAAGCAGACCCTGGGCGTCCGATGCGACACATCGCTCGCGATGCCACCGCCATTCGGAGCTTTTCCTGACTCTCCTCCACGTCCTCTCCGGTCAACAGAAGGCACACTCTATTGCACAGAGTCGCCTGCGCGATACGGCCCGATCCATGGGAACCGGAGCGATCCGAGAGCACACCGGTGCAGGGCTGACAGTGCTGTTTAGTGCGGGACTCGCACTAAGCGCAGCTGCGTTCGTTCAAATGAGCACGCTGGCGCATGGGGGCCTTGCGGTGATCGGGTGCGCATTCCTGATCGCGGCATTTGTCGCCGTTCCCCTTGCAACGATCGAGTGGCACGCCGGGCGGCCGGCGCACGACGCGCCTCAACTTACGCGCACCGCCGCTGCCTGCTCCGACCTGTGGAGCCTCCTTGTGCTCGCAGCACTCGCAGCACCTGTCGTTCACACCCTGGGCTGGCGAGGCGCTGCCGCAGCGGCGTTCGCCTGGCTGATCGGCGCGCTGGTCGCTTGGCGCGGCAAACTTCGAGTAGCGGCAATCATCGGCACTCTGGCTTGGCTCACGATTGCCGGTGACGCGATCTGGAGCTTTTCCATTGTCCAGCCCTGGACCCTGCTCGGGCCGCAGTGGCACACCTGGTTCGATTGGGCACCGGTGTCGGTCAGCTTGGCCATTTTGCTGACTGGCATTGGCCTCGGGCATTGGGCGTCGGCCCCCAAGCCGATCACCGGCCGACGGCGCCTGCCCTGGACCGCGATGGGCATCGGTCTGGTCGCAGTCCTGGCCACAGCCGTTGTGCGCGCCTACCACTGGATCGACGAGCCCGCGGTTCTCGAGGCCGGGATGTTGATCACCATCGCGGCGATTGCTGCAGTCGGAGGGGTCGTGCTGACCCGGGTGACCGAGGGACCGCATCCAGTGCTGCACCCCTTGATCGGCCTGTTTGCGACATTGTGGTTCGCGGGCCCCGCCTACCGCTCCCTTGAGCTGTGGTGGTTGAGCCTATTGCCCATCGCACCAGCTCTGGCGGCGCTGGTGATTGCGCGCACGTCACCCGGAGCCGAGCGCTGGCTCGGGTGGCTGGGTGTGGCTGTGTTCGGGGGCTCAGCAATAGCGGGATGGCCGGGCATCCCCCCTGCCCCGCTCGACGCTGCGGCGGCGGCAATGATTCCCGTCGCTGCTGTGTGGTACGTCGGCACGCGCGTCTCAATCTCCTCAGGGAGCCGCTGATGTTTTGGCTACTGCTGGCCACACTCGCGCTGGCCGACGGCATCGCGCTGCAAGCCGATCCCGAGCTAGGCGTGGTGATCGCGATCACGGTGACCGACGCTGCTGACAGACCGGCCGTGGGTCGCACCGTACGGGTTATTCATCGCCCAGAGCTCGATGGTGAAAAGGAACTCGCCATCGGCATCACCGACGCCAGAGGAAAGGTGCGCTGGACCCCAGAACAAGCGGGTGTGGCGGTGATTCGCGCCGACAAGATGGAGCGCCGCATCAGCGTGCGGCATCCGTCGCCCCCCGCCAGCACCGTCACGCTGCTCATTCTGCTCGGGTTGGCAGCCTTGGCATCGAGCGTGTACGGAGTACTACCTTCCAACGCACACCGTCGCTGAGTTTCCCTTGCGCATCGCCCATGCCACAGACATTCACTGGATTCGCATGCCGCCTTGGTCGCGCATGGCCGGCAAGCGCATTCTAGGCACGTTGAATGTGCTGCGCGGCCGCGGGAAACACTTCTCGAATCGGGTCCAGCGCGACCTAGTACAGCACATGATCGAGCTCGATCCGGACCTAGTGATCCTGACGGGCGATCTGACACAGACGGCCTTGCCAAGCGAATTTGAAGCGGCGAAGCACGACCTCCAACCGCTTCTCGATACACGTCAGGTCTTCATTGTCCCCGGCAACCACGACGTGTACACCCGAGGCGCCCGCGACAGCGACCGCATCTCACAGTTCTTTGCAGCCTGGATGCATCGGGCAGACGCTCCGATTGGCCGTCTCGACCAGGGAGAACTGACCGTATTGGGCCTCGACCCATGCCGACCCGGAGTCTTGTCCTCTGGACTGCTGCCCGATGAGCAACTCGATGCACTGGCCAAGGTGCTGGCGGAACCCGAAATGTCCGATCGCACGGTCATTTTGGCTCTTCACTACCCCATCCTTGACCCGCGGGGAGCCGTCTACGACAACATCAGCCACGGCCTCACGAATGCGTCCGATCTCATCGATGTGTTGACCCAGGCGCCGACCAGGCCCGCTCTCATCATTCATGGCCATGAGCACCACGGATTTCACGTGATGCTGGACGACATGCCGATCCACAACAGCGGCTCATCAGGCTACGGTTTCGAGCCCGGACGCCGCGCGGCGTACATGAACGTGTACGACCTCCAAGACGGCCGGGTGGTCGATGTCGAGCGCTATATGCACGACGGCAAGGGCTGGACCCTTGAGCCCGGTGGTCCGTACAACCCGGAGAGTCCATGAAAGTTCACCTTATCGACGGCACATTCGAGCTGTTCAGGCACTTCTTTGCGGTTCCCAGTGCGACTGCACCCGATGGCACTGAGGTGGGGGCAACCAAGGGCATCATTCGCAGCCTGTGCGCTCTTCTCAAGCAGCCCGAGGCCAGTCATGTGGCGTTCTCGTTTGACCATGTAATCGAGAGCTTCAGAAACGAGATGTTTGCCGGCTACAAGACCGGTGCCGGCATCGAAGAGGGACTGCTCGGTCAATTTAGACTGGCCGAGGAAGCCGCCGAGGCTCTGGGCATCGTCACGTGGCGCAACATCGACTTCGAGGCCGATGACGCCATCGCCACCATGGCAGTGCGCGCAGCGGCAGACGACCGCGTCGACCAAGTGGTCATGCGCTCCCCCGACAAGGACCTGGCCCAGGTCATCGAAGGCGACCGCGTCGTCATGTACGACTCGATCCGCCGCAAGACGATGAACGAAGCCGGCGTGCTCGAGAAATTTGGCGTGGCACCCGCATCGATTCCCGATTGGCTAGGCCTCGTTGGCGATCGGGCCGACGGAATCCCGGGCATTCCCAAGTGGGGCGCCAAGTCTGCCGGCACGGTGCTGGCGCGCTGGGGTCACGTCTCGGAGATCCCGCGCAACCCGGCCGAGTGGGACATCAAGGTCCGAGGCGCCGCAGGCTTGTCGGCAAATCTCGAGGCCATGCGTGGTGAAGCGCAGCTGTACGTGGACTTGGCAACCCTGCGCTACGACGTGCCGCTGATCGAGACGGTGGACCAGCTTGAGTGGAAGGGAGGCAACCTGTCGCGCATGACAGCACTTTGCGCTCGTCTGGGTGACAACGACCTTCTTGAGCGCGTGCCCCGCTGGGCGTGATGTCGTCTGCTGTGTGAGAAATAGGGGCGGCGGGAATCGAACCCGCACTCCTCTCGGAACTGGATTTTGAATCCAGCGCGTCTACCGGTTCCGCCACGCCCCCGGAATTTCCCGACTAACGAACATCGCGTCGACTACCAACGCTTCTCGATGAACCAACGCCCAGCGCTGAACTTGATGGCCTCGGTTTCTTTCATGCGCTTGAGCACAGTCAACACGTCGTTGGGCAACAAACGCGGGTACGAGGCCTTGGCGTGATGCCGAACACCGGCCACCAAGACCATTTCTTTGAGCCCGCTGTCCTTGTTGGCAAGCCGCTCGAGGATCTGCTGCCGCACATAGCTGTCGCGTTCAGGGTCCCCGGCCGGTGCGCTTACTTTGCGTGCAGCGGTCGATGCGCGACGCGTTCGCGCCTTTGGTGCTTCGACCACGCCCCCGATTCGTTTCTCGCGTGTGCCCATCTCGCCGGCGCGCTGAATCTTCGGCGCTGCACTCGAGACTTCAATCAGCTCGGGGTCGACTGGCTGCCAGGCTTCGAGCAAGGTCTCGAGGCGTCCGCGGCCGGCGTCTGACCGCCCGTCCCGATCGCACTCGACCTGGATGATCTTTCTGAAGGAGGCGCAGACCCGTTCCGGAGCGATGTCGGTCAGATCTTGCGCCAGCTGACGAAATGTCGACTCTGGAAGATCGACGATCTCGTTCTCGACGCGACCCACAAAGGTAGTGAGCATCTTGCTCAGACGCTTTGGAAGGCCCTCGACCTCGGACAACGCCACCATATCCAGCAGGGTGCCGATTTCGATCGCGGGGATGGGCTTGCGCACAGCCTCTGCGAGCTCGATCTGCAGGATGATCGGGTCCTTGGTTCGAAGGTTGTCGATCTGCACAAGGCGCTGCACGGTTAACTCTCGGGGATTGGGGCTGGCTACCCTACCAGAAGGAGTCTCCATGCGCATCAGTCGCGTCTATACACGGGTCGGGGATCGAGGAACGACGCGGCTCGTCGGCGGCGCCGAAGTTCAAAAGGATGACCCTCGCATTGAGGCAACCGGTACGGTGGACGAACTCAATGCCGTGATTGGCCTCGCCCGTTCCTTCAACGCAAACGAGCGGCTCGATGCGATCTTGGACGCGATCCAACACGACCTTTTCAACGTCGGTGCAGACCTGTCTACTCCCGCTGCGGCGCGTTGGGAGAACATGGTCCGAGTTGGCGATGAGGACGTCACCCGGCTCGAGAAATTGATCGACGAACTCAACGCCGGACTTCCCGAGTTGCGCGAGTTCATTCTTCCCGGCGGCGGGCGGACAGGATCCGCACTTCACCAATGTCGCACGGTCTGCCGACGCGCCGAGCGACGCACACACACCCTCGGGCGCCTGGATCCGACCGTGGGAACGGGCTGCCTTCGTTACCTTAACCGGCTTTCAGACTTGCTTTTCGTGCTCTGCCGTTGGGCGGCCAAAGAGCTGGGAGAGCCGGAACATTTCTGGAAGAATCCAAACAGTCGCACTCAGCCCTGAGAATGCCTCGCCGTTTTGTACGAAAAACCCGTGGGGATCGGTATTCCAGGCGGTTCATTTGTAGTACATTCGCGCCGTTCGCAACTGAGCCGTCCGATCGGCCTCCGAGGAGCCTATGAGCGAGTTTTCAGGCGTAAAAGCGTCTGGTCGAAAGACGCCGGGTGCGGCCTTCGATCTCGTCGAGTACCACTCCGGCGACGGCAAAAAGCACGTCTCCCTTGCGTTCTCGGAAGACTTTAAGCAGCACGAAGACTTGGTCGGTGGGGTCGAGGCGATCAAGGGTTTCCTCGAGATGCCCATGGTCCCGGGGCTCATCGAACTCAAAGAAATCAGTCCAGAGGGCGCCTTTCTCTATCCAGTGGGCGACGCTTGGCCCCTGAGCGAGATCATTGGTGCGATGGGCGAGCTCGACGACAGCCCCGGTGAGCGCGCGGCACTCGAATTCGCCGAACGATGTGCCCTGATGCTGCACGAAGCCGCCGACGTGGGCTCGCAACAAGATGTGTTCTGCCACGGGAATATCAGCCCCTGGACCGTCTTTGCAGATGGCGACGGTAAAGTCCGAGTGGTCGGCTACGGCGTGCCCCCCGTCGATGTCTTTGACTTCGTCGACGACGAAGAGCTGCTGCCGCCCGACGGCAGCGTTCGCTACTCGCCCCCCGAGCGTCTCGAGGGCAAGGACGAAGACGTCAGCTCTGATCTCTTCAGTCTCGCGCTCTTGGTTGCCGAAGCGATCTGCGGCTTTCCTGTGTACGAAGGGAAAGAGGACGCCTTGCTCGACGCGGCCTGCGAGGGCACGGCCCACAAGAAAGTCGGCAGCATGGACATTCCGGCCGAGGTCAAGACGTTCCTCGTCAAGGCACTCGCCCCGTTCCCGGACGAACGCTACGAAGACGGCATCGCGTTCGCCGAAGAGGCTCACGCCCTCATCGACAAGTTTGACGGCCCCACTTTGGCCGAGTGCGTGGCCAAGGTCCGAGCCGAGTTCCCTGACGATTTTGAGGCCCCGGCAGAGGCCGCTTGGCAAAAAGAAGCAGACGACGGCGATGACGCCATCGACGACGCGTTTGACGGCGATGACGAGCTAGACGCCAAGCTCGATGCGCTGTCCGCCGAAGCTGGCAGAGCCGCCGAAGATGCTGGGGACGCCGCAGATAAGTCCGAAAAGCTGCTCGAAGAACTCGAGAACGAAATCGGAGAGGACGGACCCGAATCGGTCAACGACGCCCTTGATGCCCTCGCCGACATCGTGGACAAGGTCAAAAAGGCCGCAGACGATGCCGGGGCCGCCGCCGACGATTCAGAAGAGGCCGACGGACTTGACGAGGTGACAGAGTGCGTCGAGGACGCCAAGAAGGCCGCCACTGCGGCAGCGGAAGGATTTGCCGCCGCAACCGTGGCCGCAGAGGCCGTCAAGGCGGCGGTCGCCGCGGAATCGGGAGCGGCTGAAGAGGCGGCACAGGCCGAGGCGGCGGCACAGGCCGAAGCGGCGGCACAGGCTGAAGCCGAGGCGCAGGCCGCAGCAGAAAAGGCCGCGGCCGAAGCTGCAGCGCAAGCCGAGAAAGAGGCCGCTGAGGCCGCTGAAAAGGAAGCAGCCGAGGCAGCGGAAGCCGCTGAAAAGGCCGCAGCAGCCGAAAAGGCCGCGGCCGAAGCTGCAGCGCAAGCCGAGAAAGAGGCGGCGGAGGCCGCTGAAAAGGAAGCAGCCGAAGCAGCGGCAGCCGCTGAAAAGGCCGCAGCAGCCGAAAAGGCCGCGGCTGAAGCAGCTGAAGCTGCTGCACAGGCCGAGGCGGCTGACAAGGAAGCGGCGGAAGCCGCAGCAGCCGCGGCCGCAGAAGCGGCAGAGGCCGCAGCCCAAGCCGAGAAGGAGGCCGCTGAGGCTGCCGCCAAGGCTGAACGCGAAGCCGCAGAAGCCGCAGAAGCCGCCGCTGCTGCAGAGGCCGCAGAGAAGGAGGCCGCTGAGGCTGCCGCCAAGGCTGAACGCGAAGCCGCAGAAGCCGCAGAAGCCGCTGCAGAACAAGCAGCCCAGGCCGAACGGGAAGCTGCGGAGGCTGCAGAGGCCGCAGCGCAAGCCGAAAGGGAAGCTGCCGAGGCTGCAGAGGCTGCTGCCCAGGCTGAAGCCGCTGAGAAAGAAGCCGCGGCGCAGGCCGCCGCCGAAGCCGCTGAACAAGCCGAGAGAGAAGCAGCTGAACAGGCCGAGAAGGAAGCGGCAGAGGCTGCCGAGGCCGCAGAGCAAGCCGCTGCCGAAGCAGCTGAACAGGCCGCCCAGGCGGTCGCAGAGTACCGGACTGCGGCGGAAGCGTCCGCTCAAACGGCTGCATCGGCACTCGAATCAGCCACTGTGGCGCTCGACGAAGCGACCCAGGCCACGACTGCATACGACGCCGAGAAAGTCAGCGCCGCACTCGCGAGCATGGCCGACATGGTCGCCGCCGTTGGCGAAAGTGCCACAGACGCCGCCGGAGCCTCGGCCGAGGCGGACGCGACCGTTGATGTTGAGGCCGCCGAGAAAGCAGCCGCGCGGGCCGCAGAGGCGGCAGAGGCCGCAACCGAAGGAGCAGAGTCCCTGCCCGGCTTGCGCGATGTGCTCAACGCAGCATGCAAGTCTGAAGACCAACGAGTCGCTGCCGAGGAGGCATCCCGAAAGGCCGAGGAAGAGCGGGCGGCTGCCGAGCTCGCCAAGGCTGCGGAGGACGAGAGAGCCGCCGCCGAGGAGGTCACTCGTCTCGCTGATCTCAAGGCCGAGGCCGAGGCAGTAGGAAGCGAAGCCGAAGCAGCCGCAACCGCGGTTTCCGAGGCCCTCACTGCGGCCAACGAGGCAGCCGCCGACTATGAGAGTGAGTCCGTCAAGGCCGCGCTTGAGCTGTTGCAGCAGGCAGCTGGCGATGCGACGGCTGCCGCCGATGAGGCCCTGGCGGCGGTCACCGAGGCCGGCGAGGCCGAGACTTCCAGCGACGTCTCTGCTTCTCTAGAGACGGCCCGCGCGGCAGCGTCCCGCGCGGCGACGACTGCTGATTCGCTCTCAAAGGGCCGGCAGGCATTGGACGCCGCAGTCGCGGCCGAGAAGGCTCAGCTTGACGCCGCCGCTGCCGAGAGCGAGCGAAAGGAGCGTGAAGCTGCTGAACAGGCCGCACGCGACGAGGCCGAGCGCCTTGCTGCCTTCCGCACCGATGCCGAGGACGCGTTCCGGGCGGCCGAAATCTCTCTTGGCGGGGCCAATGACACGCTCAGCCGGGCCGCAGAAAAGCTCGCGGAATTCGACCAAGGACATTTCGGCGACCTTTTTGCCAGCGTAAAGACCGCTGTCGAGGCTGTGCAGACCGCCACCCAGGAAGCCAAGCAAGCGTTCGACGCCGCAACCGCCGCAGAGCTAAGCGCAGACGCCGAAGGGCCGTCTCAACAGGCCGCAGAGGCGGGCCAGCGTGCCGAGGCGGCTGCTGCCGCGCTCGAACCGGTCGCGGAACAGCTGCGCCAGGCAATCCGTGGCTTCGAAAACGAACAACGTGAGGCCGCCGAACAAGAGCAAGCAGCCACCGAGCAAGCGATCCAGCAAGCCGGGGACCACACAGCCGCCGCCCAGACGGCCGCGCAGAACGCGGCAGCCGCACTCGACGCGACTGCGGTCTTTGCAGAGGGTGCCAGCGCAGACGCTCTCGCGCTCAAAGCCGACGCAGACGCCATCCTCACCGCGGCTCAGACGGCGGCAGCAGCGGCGGCCTCGGCACATGCTTCGGCATCCGAAGCCAGCAACAGTGCGGACGCCGCAACGGCAGCAACCGAAGCCCAAGTCCAGTCCGAGGCAGCTGCTGGAGCAATGGCCGCCCTCGACGCGGTGTTCGCTGCAGCCGCACAGCACAACGCCGATGCCATCGAAGCGGCCCGATTGGCCGAAGAAGAAGCGCGCAGAGCCGCCGAAGAGGCCGCACAGGCCGAAAGGGCAGCCGCCGAGCTTGCCGAGCTGCGCGCCAGTGTCAGCGCCCAAGCCGCCCGAGCAGACGCCGCCGCCATCCAAGCCGAAGCATCTGCGGCCGCTGCCACCGAGGCCCTCGGTTCGGCGCAGGGTGAAGCCCCCGTCGCCTCCAGTGCAGCTGCCGGTGAATGTGCCGCCGCGGCGCGTGCCAACGCCGTCACCGCGGGCAACGAAGCGAGCGCCGCCGAACAGGCGGACGCCGAGGCCACAGCGGCGCACTTGCAGGCAGCCACCACCGCTGCAGACGCGGCCGAAAAGCAGGCAGCCGCGGGTGCTGCAAAGGCCAAAGAGACAGGCAAGCTCGCCAAAGCCGAGGCCGACAAGAAAGCGCGTGAAGAGGAAGAGGCAAAGGTCGCCGCCGGACAGCGTGCCGAGGAAGGTGCCTCTGAAGCCGCCCAATGGCTAGAGAGTGCCGTTGAGCTTCTTGCAGGGGCCCAGGCCGATGCAGAAGGGTTCACCAGCGCCGACGTGGCTGCCGCCGTCGAGGCGATCTCCGCCGCCGTTGATGCGGTCCGCGCGATCAGCGCCGAAGCCACGGATGCGGCTGCGGCGGCAACGGCAGCCGACAACAGCACGCTGGCTGGTGAGAGCGCAGACGCTGCAACCAATGCCGCGGAGCGCGCCGCAACGGCAGCAGGCGCGGTCGAGTCCGCTCTGCCCAGCCTCAAGCAGGCAATCTCTGGCGAAGAGGAAGCTCGCAAGGCCGAGGCCGCGGCTCTCAAGGCGGCGATTGGACGCGCCAAGAAGGCCAGCAAGGCGGCAAGCGGGGCCGCCAAGAAGGCGTCCGATGCACTGTCGGCAGCGACAGACCTGACCGGTAC